>JANYJA010000089.1 GCA_025358575.1 Terriglobia bacterium | reverse complement strand
CGTTTGACGGCTTCGGCAACGATGCGCAGATGCGCGTTGCAATTGTTGAGCTCGCTCCAGGAGTTGCAGATGCCGATGACGGGCTTGTTTTGAAATGCGTCCTTATTGAATCCTTCGGAACGCATGAAGGCGCGGCGCACGAAGCTTTCGTAATTGGGCTTGCCCCACCACTCCTGGCTGCGCAGCGTGATTCCGTTTGGGTTTGGCATCACCGCTATTCGATCATGGGGGACGAGTGATGTAAAGAAGAG
This sequence comes from Terriglobia bacterium, assembly GCA_025358575.1. Taxonomy (GTDB): domain Bacteria; phylum Acidobacteriota; class Terriglobia; order Bryobacterales; family Bryobacteraceae; genus JANYJA01. Next base: position 10,154 of record JANYJA010000089.1, on the reverse strand, counting down.
CGGGGGAACAACTTCCCCCTGCACGGTGTCTTTACTGGCAGAACGCAATAGCTCATTTCGAGCGACCGGTCACAAGAAAAATTTCAAGCTGCTGCGACAAGAGGGACTAGTGTTCGAGCAGACCTTTGTTGGCACGGGGCGCAACACCCGCAAGCCGTGGACGGTTGCAGTTTCGACGATTGGGCAGATAGTTCTAATCGGAGTGGTGATGCTGCTGCCGCTGTTGCGGACGGCGGTAATCTCAAGCAGGATGCAGCTTGCGACTTATGCGCCGCTGCCGCCAACGACACGAGCAGAAGTCAAAACAATTCCGCAACGGGCGACAGCAACCGCGTCGCCGACACCGGTTCGGGTGTTCAATCAGACGACGTTGCAAGCGCCAATTCACATACCCAGTAAAGTGGCGATGATTAGTGACGCGCCAGCAATTCCCGGGATGATGCTTAGCAGTGAAGGGAGCGTAGGGAATGCGCTCGGGGATATTCTGACAAGCACTGCACTTCCTCCCGCGGCTCCCGCGGTTGTCAAGGTGCAACAAAAACCGAAATCGTTGGCGCCAGTCCGCATCGGGGGCGCGGTGCAGGCATCGAAAATCATCAATCAGGCGAGACCGGAGTATCCGCCTCTGGCGAAGTCGGCGCGAGTTTCGGGGGTGGTCACGCTGCAGGCGACGATCTCGCGCGAGGGAACTATTCGCAATCTTCAGGTGGTGAGCGGGCATCCCCTGCTGGTTCCGTCGGCGCTGGCGGCGGTGCAGCGGTGGACTTACTCGCCGACGCTGCTAAATGGAGAGCCGGTGGAAGTGATTACACAGATAGAGGTTCACTTCACTCTGGCCAATTGATTCGCGGCTAAACTGTTGTTGATGGTGGATATTCACAGCCACATTTTGTGGGGCATCGATGACGGGGCGAAGACTTTGGAAGAAAGCGTGGCGATGGTCAAGCTGGCGGCCGCCGCGGGAACAACCGATATCGTCGCCACCCCTCACGCCAACCCACAGTATGTTTTCGATCCGGCGGTGATTCGCGAACGCGTTGAGGAACTGCGCGCGGCGTGCGGCAACGTCCCGGCCATCCATCATGGCTGCGACTTCCATTTGCAGTACGAGAATATTCAGGATGCTTTGCGAAATCCCAAGAAGTACACCATCGATCATCTTGGATATTTGATGGTGGAGTTTTCGGATTTTGCCATTTCGAATACGATGGAAGGAATTCTCAATCATCTGCGCGACGCTGGCATGACGCCCGTAATTACCCATCCCGAGCGCAATCCAATCTTCCAGAATAAGCCGAAGCAGCTTTCGCCGTGGGTGGAGAACGGGTGCCTGGTTCAGGTGACGGCGCATTCGCTTCTAGGGCTATTTGGAAGGAAGGCGCGCGATTTTGCGTGGGAGCTGATGGAGCAGAACATGGTGCACTTCGTGGCGAGCGATGCGCATGACTGCGAGTACCGGCATCCGCGTTTAGATGAAGCATATCGCGCCGTCGCGGACAGGTTCGATGAAGGCAAAGCGCGGCGTCTTTTTGTAGAGAATCCAACGGCCGTAATCCGGGGAGAGTTTTTGCCTTGGACTGAAGAACCCGTCGAGACGAAGTCGCGAAAGTGGTACGCGTTCTGGAAATAGCACTTTCTAAAGGCGTTTGATATCATGGAGCTTCATTCCTCTTGAGGTTTTCGTGCCGAGTAATTACTCCCGTAAAGATCTAAAAACCGATAAATTCGCCGTTGAAGTAGAACACACAGTCGATTTCTTCTCATTGCATCGTTCCGAAGTGATTCGATACGGCGCGATTGCCGTGGCGGTGATGCTGGTGGCGGTTGGCATTTACTATTATCGAGCGCATCAACATGCGGTTCGCGAAGAGAAACTGGCGGGAGCCATGCAGGTTCAAGAGGCTCAGGTGAGCCCGGGACCTTCGCCCACCGGGGCTCTGACGTTTCCGACCGAAGACGCCAAACGCGCCGAGGCTCTGAAGGCTTTCACCAAAGTGGCGACCGAAGACGCCGGGTCCGAAGAGGGGTACATCGCCGAGTATTATCTGGCGTCAATCGCCGCGGATCAGGGCAAGGTAGACGAAGCGAAGAAGCGCTTCCAAATGGTGTCGGACAATGCGGGCAAGAATTTCTCGTCATTGGCGAAGCTGTCGATTGCGCAAATCGCATTCTCGGAAAACCGTACTTCCGATGGCGAGAAAGTGCTGCGAGGGTTGATGGACAAGCCGACGGAGCTGGTTTCGAAGGAACAGGCGACGTTTTCGCTGGCGCGCAATCTGATGAAAAGCAATCCCGTGGAAGCCCGGAAACTTTTGAACACTCTGGTGAAACAGACGGGCAACGTGAGCCAGGTGGCTACCGGCGCCCTGGGCGAGTTCAGCCAATAGCGGCGGAGGAACCCAAGTCTGCTTCGCCATCTTCGCTTCCCGGTAGAAGGCAGCCGCGGCCGCCGTTACCCTGAGCCGGAGCACCGTTACCGCAACGTATTTCAACGAGACCGGGGCCGCATTGTGCATGCGCGTGCGTTCCGGCGGCTGGAAGCCAAGACGCAAGTTTTTTCTCCTGGCATATCGGACCATTTCAGAAATCGCTTAACCCATACCATTGAAGTGACCCAGATTGCGCGGACGGTGGCGAACGCGCTCGAGTTGAATGAGGATTTGACCGAAGCGCTGGCTCTGGTGCATGACATCGGTCACCCGCCGTTCGCGCACTCGGGCGAAATCGAGCTAAACCGGAATATGCGCCGTTTCGGTGAAACTTTCGATCACAACATTCAGGCGCTGCGCATCGTCGAAACTTTTGAGCAGCGATACGCGCGATTTCCGGGACTGAATCTGACCTTCGAAGTGCGCGAGGGAATTGTCAAGCACTCGCGTGATTTGACCAGGGGCGAGACGCCTCAGTTGGATGAATATTTGCCGGGGGTTCGTCCACCGCTCGAAGCGCAGTTGATCGATCTGGCGGACGAAATCGCGTATGACGCGGCGGATTTGGACGATGCCTTTTCGGCATATCTGATTACAGCCGAGGATGTGGCGGCGCACGTTCCGGCCTACGCTGAAATCTATGAAGCGGTGGAGACGCAATTTCCGGGCTCAACGGAGAGCGAGCGGTTCCAGGAGACGCTGCGGCATCTGATCGATGGGATGGTTTCATCGCTAATCGATGGGACGGCGGCGGCGGCGCGGGCGTCTGGCGCGGCCAATTTTGAGGACGTGCGGCAATTACCGGAGCGCATCGCGGCGTGGACGCCCGAATCGGCCGCGGCGACACGTGAGATTAAACAGTTTTTGCGGGATAAGGTCTATTCTTCCGAAGCGATTAAGAAAGACCGCCGCGATTCGACGGCAATGATGTCAGAGTTATTTGAGTTTTTTCTGGAAAATCCGGGGCGGCTGCCGTCGCCACATTGCGGGCTGGCGATGGAGCAGCCGGTGCATCGCGTGGTGTGCGACTATATTGCCGGAATGACGGACGTGTTTTTCAATCGGACATACACGCAGATCTTCGGAGAAGGAACTAATCCTCGCGCTTAATGAAATTTTGCAGTTCGGCCGAGCGGACGCCGTAGACCTTGGCGATCTGGCGGCAAATACGTCCGGCGATTTGTTCCGGGGTCTCGGCTTGGTCGTGCTCCACTTCTACTTTGATGAAGATATTGGTCTGCATGCTACTTCTATACTAAGAAAATGTCGTGCGCCATTTGCCACAATCGCAAGCCCCGGAGACACTGCATCGGCATTCATGCAGATATCTGCACGGTTTGTTGCGGCACGGAACGGGAAGAGACGGTGAGCTGCCCGATCGAGTGCGAGTATTTGCAGGAGGCGTACCGGCATGAGCGCGTGGAATCGCCGGACCCGGCGACGCTTCCGAATCGGGATATTCAGGTTACGGAAGAGTTCTTGCGCGACAACGAAATGGCGGTGGTGATCGGCGGCCGATCATTATTGAAGGCTGCGCTGGAAGTAGACGGGGCGGTGGATTTCGATTTGCGAGAGGCGCTGGACTCGCTAATGCAGACGTACCGGACGCTGGGCAGCGGGCTCTACTATGAAGCGCGGCCGCAGAACGCGATTGCGGCGGCGATTTGCGATTCAGTGCAGCAGACGGTGCGGGAATTTCGCGAGCTGGAAGCTAAAGAGCAGGTGGTTGGAACCATGCGAGACGCGACGATTCTCGGGGTGCTGTGCTTCCTGCAACGCATGGAGTGCGACTGGAACAACGGGCGCAAACGCGGGCGCGCGTTCGTGAATTTTCTGGCGCATCAATTCATGCCGACGGAAAAAGAGGGGGAGGGGGACGAGCCCGCGCCGCCTCTGTTGATCGGTTAAATTACTGGGTGCCTTTGGCGGCTACGCGGAGAGTGATGGGTTCGCCGGCGAATGAATTTTGCTGGCCCCCGGCGCGCGTTTCCACCGCGGCGGCGACGATGATGGGCTGAGTAAGCGGCTCCGCTGTTGGCAAAGCCTCGAGGGTGAAGCTGCGCTTTTGCTCGTCTTCGTTGATGAGCACGCCATTCAAGCCGACGTCGATGACGCGAACCCCCGGCGGCAGATTGCGGATTTCAACGGGGACGCGACCGGCGAAGCCATTGTTGCGTTGAATCGAGACATGCACTTCGGCACGGCCGCCGGGTTGAAGCGAGACCTGCTTGGTTTCCGAGAGCATCTGGACATCGGGGCGCGGCATAAGCGCGATCATCTTCAAGCGGTCTTGCGGATCCGCTTCGGTGCCATTGGAGGCTTTGACGATGAGGGGCGCGGCTTGGTCGAGCTTCGCATCGGCATCGGCGCTGAGCAGAAGAGTGGTGCTGGTCTGGCCGGGTTCGATCACACCTTCGGTGGCATGGAGACCGCGAGGGAGATTTTTCACCGAGACCGGAATCGCTCCATCGAAATCGTCGAGCCGGAGCGCGGTGACGGTGAGTGGGATGCGCTCGCCAACGGGCACGTTTGGATTCGGGGGAGAAACGCTGAGACGAAAGTCTGGCACGGGCTCGCGAACGGTGAGGCGGTAGGCATACGCTTCGCCAGAGAGTCCACGAACATCGCGAAGGCGCACGATATATTCGCCATCGGCGGGCGCGGTGAAGTGCAGGCGCGAATCCTTTCCATAACCGGGGCCGCCATCGTCATTGCGATACATCAGGTGGACGATGGGCAATCCGTTCGGCGCGAACGAGGAACCGGGCGGCTCGATGTGGATCTTGTAAATGGGCGCGTCGATGGCGTGAGCTTCGGGAGTGGTGTCGAAATAAGCGAGTCGCTGGCCGCCGAAAGAAGTAAACGCGAAATCGTCATCCGGGCCGGGGGGCATTGCGCGCACTTCCACAATTTCGCCGCCACTCATTAGCTTGTCTCCCACAGCTAAACCGGCTTGCGAGGTGAGGCGCATACCGGTTCCAGTGGAATCATGATCGCGCAGCGTTAGAGAGTTCTCGAGGACGCAACGGATGGTGGCGCGTTCGATGGGCTTACCGGCGGAATCGAGAACTTCCAGCAGCGAATCGAGCGGCGAGCCGAGGCGGTTCGCGTTCACGTCGAGGATGAGCTTTTGACCTTTGCGCGAGTGAAAGCGGAAGTCCTGATGATCGCCGAGGAGTTTACCGTTGATGGTGACGGGAAGGGTGATCGACTGTGAGGCTTTGTTGGTTGCGAGGATCTCGGGACCGGTGCCGAGGGCTAGTTTGATGCGGTCGAAGGATGCGCCGGAGACGCCCTGAGGGCGGAGCCACACGGCGTCCGGATCTTCGGCGGAAGGCTCGCCCTTCACAGATACTTGCGATGTTTTGAGATTGAATCCGTTGAGCGCGATGTCGGCCGTTTGCCCTTTTGGAAGCCCGAGAGGGAAGGCGGAGACGGTGATCGGCAGGCGGCCAACCTTGATGCGATAGAAGTGGCGAGCGCTGCCGCTGTCCTCGTAATCGGAGATGCGGAGGTAGTAATCTCCAGCGCGGTCGAATTTGTGCGCGAAGGCGTTGACACTGCGGCCGCCGTTTTCGGTGAATTGAGCGACCACGGCGAAATTCGAATCGTAGATCGAGATTACAGGCTGGAGGGCACTGCCCAGCATGCGGGCGGCGTTTTCAAAGACAAGCCGATCGCCGGCCTTGGCGGTGATCTTGAAGTAATCCAGATCGCCGGGCTTTGAAATGGCGCCGACCAGAATGGTAGGCAGGAAAGTTTCGAAGGCTTCCTCGGGAGTGTCATTGGGTTCGCGATCGGGGCTCTCGCCGTAGTAAGGCTCAATCGCGATGCGCGCTTCGGGAGTGGTGCCGAGCGGGGTCTGGATGCGGAAGTCCACGGGGCCGATGGGAGCGCTGGCACTGGCGTCAATTTCCAGCGTAATCTGATTGCGCGGCGGCAAGGGGCCCAGGTCAACCGTGGAGACGCCGCCGTTCGAACCCAGCCGGACATCTTCCTGATCCGGCAGTTCTTTAATTGAGGTGATGCGGGCTTTGATGCTGGGCTCGCTGAAGAACACGGCACTGGCTTTGCCGAGATTGAAGCCTTCGACGATGACTTCGACCGATGCCCCGCGGGCAATGCCGAGCGGCGAGACGGAGCGGATGGTGGGAGGCGTGATGCGCGTGCCGGTGGGCGAGGCATCGGTAGCGGCGAAGCCGATAGAGGCGGCGCAACAGAGAAGAGCGGAGAGCGCGAATGGTTTCATACGTCAATCACCTCGTGGCAACTTTAGCCGGCGGCACAGCCGCGGGAGTATCGAAAAATGCGAGTGAGCCATCGTAACGGCCGCAGGCGAAATGTTTTCCGTCGGGAGCGAAGCGAAGAGAGAGAATCCAGTCGGGCTGCTTGGGATAGGTTTTGATTTCGGTGAGATCGCTGGCTCTGAAAACTTTCAGGGTTTTATCGGCGGCAGTGGAGACGAGCAGTTTTCCGTCAGGCGAATAGGCGAGCCGCAGGATAGCGTCTTCGTGGGCGATGAGCGTGTTGACGAGAGTGCCGCTCTTCGGACCGAGCGACCAGACTCGGATGGTTTTATCGAGTCCGCCAGCAGCAACGAATTTGCCGGTGGGGTCGATGGCGATGGTATTCAGCCCGTCGATCGGTTCGCTCATCGTGTAGAGACGCTGGCCGCTGGCCACATCCCAAACTTTTACGGCACGATCGGCGGAGGCGGAGATGAGGCGCTGGCCATCGGGTGTGAAGGCGAGATCGTAGATGGCGTCGATATGGTCTTTGAGGGTGCGAAGTTCAGCGCCGGTATTGGCGTCCCAGAGTTTGATGAGTTTGTCGTAACTGGAGGTCGCAATGATTTTGCCATCGGGCGAAAAGGCTACGGCGTAAATGCAATCCTTATGGCCGTTGATGGTGGTAAGGAGCTTGCGCAAGGCAACATCCCAGACCTTGACTTCACCCTTTTGGGCGGGGAGGCCACCGGCGGCGGCTAGGCGCGTTCCATCGGGCGAAAACGCGACGGAGCGGACTTCTTCGGCTTCGCCTGGAAGCGTCGCGATCGTGGTGCCATTCGCATCGACGAGACGGACTTCTTTGAATGTGCCAAGCGCGAGCAGCTTGCCATCAGGGGAGTAGGCAAGCGACCCGATTTGCGCGTGCACGGGCTTTCGTGGGGCGATGTCGGGAATGGCGGACTTCTTCGCCACGCTGACTTCTCCAGCAGCGGGAGGCTTCGCGCCAGCGTCGATCCAATTCTTGACGATTTCGATTTCGCCCGCAGCGAGAGGTTTACCGCTGAGCGGCATCGCGGGCTTGGATTGGTTCGTGATCATCAAATACAGACGGCTCTCGATGCTTTTGCCGGGAACGACGACGGCTCCGTGGCTGCCGCCTTTTAGAAGGCCATCGTAGGAATCAAGATCGAGCTTGCCCATTTTGACGCCGGTAGCGTGGCATCCGGCGCAGTTGGCTTCGAATATAGGCGCAATGTCTTTCGTGAATGATGGCGCGTCGGCAGCGCGGCTGGCGGCGGCAATGGCAAATAGGAGAAGAGCGCGTCGCATTTAGTAATTGAACAAAAATTCTTTGCTGGTGAGCATGGCCCACATCATGTCTTCCAAAGCTTTTTGGCGGACATCGCGCTGCGCGTCGGCGGTGCCGCTGGTGGGGTCGGCAGTCTTCAGAGCGGCAAGCATCGGCGCTTTTTCCGAATCGGAGGGATAGCGGCTGTAGGCCGAAAGGTACAGCATTTCAAGCAGGCGCGAATTGGAAAGGCCGAGTTTCACGGCGAGAGCCGCGAATCCATCGGGTGAGCTTAGCTTCTTATTAAGCGTGTCGCCGTTGATGACATGCAGCGCCTGCGCGATGCTGGGCTGCACCGAGCGTTCACCGGCATCGCAGATGATACGCGCGGGCCTACCGAACGAGGCAAGGAATTCGGATTTTATTTGCGTATCGGGCAATTGGAGGGCGCGGAACCCGGCGGGATATCCACCGAATTTTGTGGGGACACCCGTGACTTGAGAGATGGCGTCCAGCAGAACTTCGGCGGGCAAGCGCTTCACGATGTACTTCGAATAATATTTGTTGTCGTTCTGATTGGTGGCGTTGGCTTCGGAAGAAAGCTGGTAGACGCCGGAGTTCATGATGGTGCGAATCAGCCGTTTGATATCAAAATGATTTTCGACGAAATCTTTGCTGACGGCGGCGAAGAGCTCTTCGTTGGAAGCGGGATTGGTAGCGCGCACGTCATCGACGGGGTCGACCATTCCCCGCCCCATGAAGTTGGCCCAAACGCGATTCACGATGGCACGCGAGAAATACGTGTTCTTGGGGCTGGTGAGCCAGTTGGCGAACGGAATGCGGCGGTCTTCGGTGGAATCGAGCGAAATGGAAACGCCATCGAGAGGCGTGGGGGCAAGCGGGCGGAGGAGACGCGGATGATTGATGTCGCCGGAGGCCTTGGCGAAAACGACAACATCGCCCGGTTCCTCGCCGGCCTTCTGGCCGATGCGCGAGAAGAGGTTGGCCATCTGGTAATACTGCTTCTGCGTCCACTTTTCCAGTGGATGATTGTGGCAGCGGGCGCAAGTGATGCGCTGGCCCATGAAAGCGAGGGTGACGTTTTCGGTAAGGTCGATGGGGTCTTTGTGCAGGACGAAATAATTCAGCGCGCCCATCTGACGCGTGTTGCCGGATGAAGTAAAAATTTCGTTCGCAAACTGGTCCCAAGGCTTGTTCCGCTTGACGCTCTCGCGAATCCAATCATAGAAGGACCACATTGCATTCGACCTGAGCTTGCGGCTCGAGACGAGCATCAGGTCGGACCACTTGTAAGCCCAGTAGTCGACGAATTCGTCGCGCTCAAGCAGGGCGTCGATCATTTTGGCGCGCTTGTCGGACGAGCGGTCGGCGAGAAAATTCTCAACTTCGGAAGAAGTGGGCAGAATTCCAGCGGCATCCAGGTACGCGCGCCGCAGGAAAGTGGCGTCATCCGTGGGAGCGGACGGGGCGATGTGGAGGGCCTTCAATTTGGCGAGAACAAATTCGTCGATAAAGTTGCGGCGCTGGAACTCGGTGTAGATTTTGGGATCGACCGGATTGGGGAACGGAACGCTCAAGCGCGAATAGAGTACGCGGCTGGAATAGTAGAGCGTGATGGCGGCCTCGCCGCTGCCATTCATTTTGACGTGGCCCATATCGTCGACGCTGGCGACACCTTCATCGCTGGAAGAGAATTTGACCCAGCGGGTGACGTCTTGAATTTGCCCGTCGGAGTAGCGCGCGCGAACCACCAACTGCTGCTCCGCGCCAGGCTTCAGCGTTGCCGACGCGGGGTAGACTTCAAGGCCAGTGACGGTGCTGTCGGAATCGGAAGGCGGAGGAGTGCCGGCGGCGATCCATTCGGAGATGACGCGGTATTCGAGGGAATTGGTGTCGAAACGCTTGCCGCCGCCGTGAGGAATCGCCATGGTGGGCTTAAGCAGAATGAGGCTATGCGAAGGCTCGGCGAGTGAAACACGGCGCCCGGATGACACGCGGGTGAGGGTATCGTAATCGACTTCGGGATCGTATCCGCGAAGAGTGAGTTTGAAACCGTTCTTGCCGGAAAGCGCGCCGTGACATGCGCCTTGATTGCAGCCCATCTTAGTCATTACGGGAATAACATGATTGCGAAAGTTCCAAGTGAAGGGGGCTTGCGCGTTCTTAACTTGAATGGCAGCGGTCGCA
>JANYJA010000065.1 GCA_025358575.1 Terriglobia bacterium | reverse complement strand
ACCGTAAGCCACCAGCTTGTTGGGATCGACCTGAACCTGATACTCGCGAGTCAAGCCGCCGAAGCTCGACACGTCCACCACGTTCGGCACCGATTTGAACTGTTTGTCGAGAACCCAGTCCTGAAGAGACTTCAATTCCATCAGGTCGTACCCGGGATTTGAACTGCTTAGGGTGTAGAAGTAAATCTGTCCCACCGGGCTGTAATTGGGGCCTAGTTGCGGGCTGAGATTGGGCGGCAGCGACACTTGCGCCAGCTTTTCGAGTGCCTGCTGTCGGCTGGCCAGTGTGTCGGCGCCGTCATCGAAAATCATTGTGACTACAGACAGCCCGAACAGCGAAGTGCTGCGCATGCTGGAGAGCTGCTGAACGCCATTCATCTGAGTTTCGATCGGAATGGTGACTTGCTGCTCAACTTCTTCGGCCGCATGGCCCGGCCACTGCGTGATCACCTGCACCCATACATTGGCCACGTCCGGGTAGGCCTCTACCGGCAGATTGTGGAACGAAATAATTCCCCATATCAGCAGTAACGTTCCAATACAAACGACAATTAGCTGATTTCCTAACGCAAAATCGACAAGGGACCGAATCATCTAGCTCTGCTCAGTCGCACTTTCGAGTTGCAATGCGTTAGAAACGATGCGGTCGCCGGGTGAGAGACCGCCCAGAATCTCCTGAAAGCCATCGCCAAGCGATGGGCCCGCGTGTACCGCGACGCGGCGGAAGCGATTGCTGCCTTCCGGGCGGAATACCCAGTCCTGATCGTGCAAACGGATCAGCGCCGAAGCCGGAACTACCGTTCTCCGCTGCTTGATGCGCGATGTGAACGTGACTGACGCGAACATTCCCGGACTGAGAATCCCGCGCGAATTGTCTAGCTCGAGTCGAACTTTGGCCGTTCGCGTGGCCGGGTCGAGCACCCGCGAAATGTTGCTGACCCGGCCCTTGAAAACACGATCCGCATATGCGCTGAGCTGCACGTTAGCCAGATCTCCGAGATGCACTTGCGACAGGTTGTTTTCATAAACGTCGCACAGAACCCAGACGCGAGAAAGATCGGAAATGGTGAATAGATTCGGCGCATTGTCTGGCGACTTCACTCCCGCCGAGGCGGTCACATTCTGCTCGGTGATGGTGCCCGATATGGGGGCGCGAACTTCGAACATGGAGGAAATGTGCTTCGGTTCGCCGCCCAGAATCCGAATGCGTTCCTCGGCGGTTTTCAAATCGACCTGCGATTTCTGTTCGGTGTCTTCCGCAACCTGCACTTCTTTTTGCGCTACGGCTCCGTGTTCGTAGAGCAATTGCGAGCGCGCAAGCGCCTTCTTTGAAAGCACTTCGTCAGCCTGGAACTTTTGATAGTCGGAAAACGCAAGGGAGAGATCTGGGCTGCTGATCAGCAGCAGCACTTGCCCCTTGCGAACGGTGTCTCCTAAGCGCGCTTTGATGTCCACCACCCGGCCCCCCGCTAGCGCGTTGACCGGCACCGCTCGGCTGACATCTGGGGAAACAACTCCGTTGACTTTTAGTTCATCGGCAGTGGAGCGAATGTCCGCGGAGACCACGGTAAAGCGTTCCGCATGATCTACCTTCACCACGCTGACGTCGGTGGCTTCATCCACGTGGACATTCGCGGCTTCGGCATCCGTGGCGCGCTTTTCCTTCGAGCAACCCGATAAAATCAGCAACGCGATTGCGGCAGCGGCTAAGGAAAACTTCATGGAATCACCTCTCGGCCAACGGCCAAGTTGAGTTGGTTGACGGCGGACAGGTAATTGCCCACCAGATTGCGATAGTTCAGTTGCGTATCGCGATAAGATTTCTGCGCGTCGAGAAAATCAAGCAGCGACGCCGCTCCGTTTTTGTATGCGAACTCAACGTAGTCACGCACCTCCACGGCTTCGGGAAGATACTTTTCGCGGTAAGGCCGAAGAATATCATTGACGCTCTGCAGCGTGGCGTATCCGGAATCCACATCGCGCAGGAGGGCAGTCTCGATGGCTTCCCGTGAGCGCTCCGCCCGATGAATCCCAATTGCCGTGCGAGCCTTCTCGCCCTGATTGCGGTCGAAAATTCGCAACGGAATGGTTACATTGAGGCCAAGCGTATCGAAGCCCCCAGTACGTTGATATTCCAGTCCGGCGATGGGATCGACCGAGCCGTTGGCAAAGGCGAGCCTGTTATCGGTACGGGCTCTGTTCACAGCCGTGGCGGCGGACCGGAGGTCCGGACGGGAGTCGAGCGCGGCTTGGCGCACATCAGCCAGAAGAATCGCGATCGGGTGGAAATCAAAATCCCCTGTAACAGTAAAGCTGTCGATGGGATTTTTTTCGTTCATCAACGCCAGCAAACCGATCTTGGCGGTTCTAAGATTCACCTGGGCGTTAATCAAGTCGCTCTCAAATTGCTGACGCTGGAGTTCGATGCGCGCAAAATCCGACCGCGAGATATCACCGGCTTGGAGCCGGATACGGCTGGTCTCGATTACTCGGTCGTAATACTGAATGTTTTGTTGGGCTAGTTCAAGGAGCGATTGCTGCTGTAACGCGCGGGTAAAAGCATCCCTAAGATTGAACAGCAGATTGCGCACCAGGTCAGCTTGATCCGTCCCAGCAATCGCCGTGGAATAACGAGCGCTTTCAAGCCTAAGTTCACGTTTTCGGCGGCGCTCGAACAATTGCGAGACCGTTGGCGTAATTTGGGCGTTGCCAAGAAGATCGATCTGGCTCGGGTGAAAAATCCGGTACTGATCGGTTATGAAGTTGAGCTGCGGATTGGGACGGAGACCGGCGGTTACTTCATTGGCACGCGACTCTTCTATATTCAATTTACCGGCAAGCAAATTGGGATTTTTCAATTCAAAGCGCTCACGCACCTCGTTCCAGCTCAGTTGCTTTTGGGCATGAGAGCTACCCGCAAACGCAGCCAGAATACAGAAGCAAGAGAACGCGCGCCCTTCCAGGCTGTGCATAAACTCTCCTCAGATGAAATTGTTAGTTAAAGGAAGTTAGAGGAATGCTACAGGTGGGGCGCGGCCCAGCAGACAAGGCAACTGGCGCGCGATACTTTCGTGCCGCGCATAGAAAATGAAACCGAAGCAAAGGCTGACGCAAGCGAAGAAAAAGATGGTCGCGATCTGAAGGTTTTCGAGCGCCTGCAAAAGGTGACTCAACTGAAGTGAGGATTTGTCCGGAAGCGTACCGTTGGAGGTATGGTGTTGCGCCTTGACGCCCAAATCGGCGAGGCCCAAAATGTCGTCACTGGCCGAGACGCATGGAAACAGTGACAACACAATCACGGAGACCGCAGCGAACCGGCGCACACGACTTCCACTGGCCACAAGGATGCCTCGGCGCTCCGAAATTACGAACGCCACGAAAGCCAGAAATCCGAGAGTCGCCCAGATTACGTTCAGGGCAGTGGTCAAGTACACGACACTTTTAGTGTACAGCACAAACGCCGCCTGTTACTGTAACAGGACATGCCGGAAATGCCAGATGAGAGATCTAGACTAGGCAAGTTCTTTACAAGCCTCGGTCCGGGCCTGATTACCGGAGCCGCCGACGACGACCCGTCTGGAATTTCTACCTATTCGGTTACCGGCGCGGCATTCGGCTACAGCGCTCTTTGGACGGCACTGTTTTCATTCCCGTTAATGGCCAGCGTGCAGTTGATGTGCGCGCGATTAGGGATGGTTACGGGGCGCGGCTTGGCCGGGGTGATCCGCGGGCATTATCCTCGATGGGTCTTGTGGGGCGCGTGTGCGCTGCTCATCATCGCGAACGTCTTTAATATCGGCGCGGACTTGGGCGGCATGGCCGACGCGATGCACATGGTGACGGGCATCAACACTTTCATCTGGACGCCGTTGTTCGCAATTGCCATCGTCCTTGCGCTCTTTTACTCTTCGTACCGGACCATGGCGCGCGTTTTCAAATGGCTCACGCTGGTGCTTTTTGCCTACGTGATCGCAGCATTTCTGGCTCGCCCCGACTGGGGCGAAGTCCTTCGGAACACCGTAGTTCCGCACATCACCTGGTCGCGGTCTTATCTCGCCGTCCTCGTCGGCATTCTGGGGACCACGATTTCGCCGTATCTCTTCTTTTGGCAAGCATCGCAGGAGGTGGAAGAAGAGCGGGCGTTGGGACGGAGGACGATAGGGGCTCGCAAGGGGGCGACCGACGAGGAGATTCGCTCTTCCCGCCGCGACGTAGTTCTTGGGATGTTCTTTTCGAATTTCGTAATGTACTTCATCATTCTCACAACCGCGGCGACTCTGCACGCCCATGGAAAGACGGACATCTCGACCGCTCAGGACGCCGCCCAGGCGCTGCTTCCCCTGGCGGGTAGAGGCGCGTATTTACTATTCACCTTGGGCCTCGTCGGTACCGGAATGTTGGGTGTGCCAGTGCTGGCTGGTTCGTGCGCTTACGCCATAGCCGAGGCATTCGGCTGGGGTTCATCGCTGAACCGTCCGCCGCACTTAGCGCGACGATTCTATACCGTTCTGGCAGTCGCCATGGTGCTCGGCCTGGGACTGGACTTCGTAGGATTGAACGCTGTTAAGATGCTCTTCGCTTCGGCCGTACTCAATGGCGTGCTGGCGCCGCCGCTGATTGTTCTTGTCGTGCTCCTCACCAGTAACCCGGAGGTGATGGGAAACCGAACCAGCGGTCTAGTCATGCGATCGCTCGGCTGGATTACGGCAGCCGTAATGGCGATCGCCGCGGTCGGGATGTTTTTTGCCTAAGCTCGGCGCGCGTTCATGCGAACACCCCAGCGGAGATAGCGGATCAGGTCGCCCCTATTAAGCCAGCAGAAACTCCGGAATTCAGAATCTGTCATGCTTTCGGCGTGCAATCCGGAATACGTTTCCACGCGCCAGCGCAGAAACGGGCTGCGCCATGGCCGAAGGCGGTAGCCTCGCGTCAATCGCCATATCAGAAGCAGCATCAGAGCCCAGGCTTGCTAGCTGTCGTAGGATTCGGTTTTGTAGGATTGGCGTAATATCCGCTGCGCGTCCTCACCACGGGATGGCCAGGTCCGTTGGCAATTACCCTCACGGTCCGATAGGTTCCATCGAGCGACGGGTTGATTGGGCTATAGGCGAGTGTGTACTGGTTGCGGATATCCTTGGCGACCTGATGCGCGATGCGGTCCACTTCGGTCACGTCCCGGGGATAGTAGGCTTGTCCGCCTGTCGCGTCGGTCAAAGCGTTTAGCGCCCGTTTAGCACGATTGGCTTCGCGGCGTTCTTCTTCGGTCAGCAGGCCGATCGCGTACACGATCACGTCGCTTTTCTGCGCCTCCTGCACCAGGTTCTCAAGGCTGACGATGCTTGCGTTATCGTTGCCGTCGGTAACAACCAGCAGCACTTTCTTGTCCTTCTTCGCCTTCTCTTTTTCGTAGTCGATGGACATGCGAAGGGCGTCGCGCATCGCCGTGCCGCCGCGCGAATCAATCTTGGTCAACCCCTGTTCCATCTCCTTGACATCGCTCGTGAAAGGTTGATCGAGAAAGGCTTCGTCGTTAAAGTTCACGATGAAGACTTCATCGTCGGCATTGGATTCCTTGACCAGCGCCAGCGCCGCCGATTCCACTTTCTGACGCTTGTCGCGCATGCTGCCACTGTTATCCACAATGATGCCTAGCGAGACCGGCACGTCTTCTCGCTTGAAATGCTTCAGCGGCTGTTGGACACCGTTCTCGTATACCTGGAAAGCGGTCTGCGGAAGATTGGTCACCAGATGCCCGGATTTATCCTGAACGGTGGCATTCAAGACGACAAGGCGCGTCTCGGTAGAAAAATCCGCCTGCTGTGCATACAGAAAAGGGGCGACGATAACCGTTGCCGCCGTGACGAATGTAACCAGTCGATTATTGGGTCGGTGCATAATAGCCTAATCTCCAGAATGCACGAAGTGGAGGAAGGCCGCGCGGTTGCACCAATTTAACCTGCACCTTGCGATACTTGCCATCACGGCCCGAGTTGGTGGGGGTGTAGCCCAGAATGTACTGGTTTCGCAATTCGATACCGATCTTGGCCGCGATGTCCGGCAGTTCATTCAAATTCTCCACTGCGTACGCTCGTCCTCCCGTTTGTTCCGCGATCTCGGTCAAGAGGCCCGGACCGGACAACTCCTCCGCGGTTCGTCCGCGGGACGAATACGGCTCGTAAATGCCGATCGCATAGATTTGGACGTCCGCTTCGCGCACCAGGTTCTTAATTTCGCTTTCGGTATAACGGCTGCTGTTATCGCCCCCGTCAGAGATGATTAATAGAGCTTTCCTGGGATTCCGCCCCTTTTTCATTTGGTGGAGCGCAAGATACACCCCATCGAGCAGTGCGGTCCGTCCTTTGGATTGGGTGAAGGTGAGCCGGTTCTGAATCTCCTCCAAGCTCGTGGTAAATCCGTTAACCAGTTCCGGCCGGTCGTTAAATTCGACCAAAAAAAATTCGTCCTCGGGATTCGTTGTCTTGAAAAACTGCGCTACGGCCTCGCGCGACTTATCGAGCTTACTGCCCATGCTTCCGCTGGTATCGAACACAAGACCGACCGAAAGCGGTGAGTCTTCACTCGCGAAATTCAGCACCTTCTGTTCGGTCTTGTCCTCAAACACCCGGAAATTCTCCCGTTCCAAACCCGTAACGAAACGGTTGAGCGGGTCGGTAACAGTGACTGGAATCAAAACAACCGTTGTGTCAACGCGAATGTTCGCGCGCGGGGTTGGAGCCTCGGGGGTCGCCGGCTTCGCCCTGGGTTCAATACTAACCTTGGCCTGGCCCGAAGGCGAGACTTTTTCCGCCGACCAGACCGCGCCAGCCAGACAGGTGAAAAGGACGCTACTGATGAAGAAGAGCTGACGGGATCGCACGGGATGCTTCCCTTTCTGAACAAAGTCTAACATAGGCGTTTTGTAGTACCATGGCCTGTGCCACGCAAAATACTGGGCGTTATCCCCGCACGGTACGCATCCTCCCGGTTTCCAGGTAAAGCACTCGCCACTATCGCCGGGCGAACTATGCTTGAACACGTGTACGAACGGGTGAGCGCGGCGCGCTACCTTTCGCATGTGATAATCGCGACGGACGACGAGCGAATTTTCAGCGCTGCTCGGGCGTTCGGGGCGCAAGTTCGCATGACGCGCCCAGATCATCTTTCCGGGACCGACCGTGTCGCGGAAGTGGCCTCTGCGGAAGATGTGGAGCTCGTCGTGAATGTGCAGGGCGACGAACCTTTAATTGACCCTGCCGCGATCGATGCCGCCATTCTTCCGCTGCTCGAAGAACCGGCAATTCCGATGGGCACGCTGAAAAAAAAGATTGAGTTCGCGCGCGAGGTGGACGATCCGAACGTGGTCAAGGTGGTCACGGATCGCTTCGAGAATGCACTGTACTTCTCGCGTTCGAGGATGCCTTTCGTTCGCGAAGCGGAGTCCGCGGTTCACTTCAAGCACATCGGTTTATATGTCTACCGGCGGCAGTTCCTATTGCGATATCCGGACCTGCCGGTATGCCCGCTAGAGTTGGCCGAGCGGTTGGAACAGTTGCGCGCGCTCGAAAATGGGTTCAAAATTCGCGTGGTCGAAACGGAGTACGAATCGCTGGGCGTGGATACGCCTGCCGATCTGGAGCGTGTCCGTTTCCTTTGGGAATCTATGTTGAAGCCTGTAAATGCGGGTTCTGGAGGGGGTGTAGTTACCTAGGATGGCCAAATATATTTTTGTAACGGGCGGAGTCGTTTCTTCTTTGGGAAAGGGGATTGCGGCTGCTTCCATCGGCTGTCTGCTGGAAAGCCGCGGGTTGCGCGTTAATCTCCAGAAGTTCGATCCGTATTTGAATGTAGATCCGGGCACCATGAGCCCGTTCCAGCACGGTGAAGTATTCGTGACCGACGACGGCGCGGAGACGGATCTCGATTTAGGTCACTACGAGCGCTTCACGCATGCCAAGCTGACGCAGGCAAACAACCTGACCTCGGGAAGAATTTACGAGCAGATCATCGCACGGGAGCGGCGTGGGGACTATCTGGGTCAGACGGTTCAGGTGATTCCGCACGTAACCAATGAAATCAAAGCGGCTGCAAAGAAGGTGTCGGCGGACGTGGATGTCGTGATCGTTGAGATCGGCGGCACCGTGGGCGATATCGAATCGCTCCCATTTCTCGAAGCCATCCGGCAAATGCGGCATGAACAGGGCCGGGACAACTGCGTTTTCGTGCATGTGACACTGGTCCCGTGGATCGCCGCCGCGCAGGAGTTGAAAACCAAGCCTACCCAGCACAGCGTAAAAGAATTGCGCGCGATCGGAATTCAGCCCGATATTCTGCTTTGCCGATCTGAGCGTTTCCTTCCTCAGGAGATGAAAGAAAAGATCGCCCTTTTCTGCGATGTCGATGTGGAAGCCGTGGTTACGGCCCGCGACGTTGATTCCGTTTATGAGGTGCCGGTTGTTTTCGCCGCCGAAGGCGTTGATGAAATTGTGCTGCGCCATCTCAAGCTCGAAGCCGCGCCGCGCGATTTATCGCGGTGGAAGAGCATGATCGAGCGCCTCAAAAATCCGATCGACGAAGTTTCCATCGGGTTGGTGGGTAAGTACGTTGAGTACGAGGATTCTTATAAGAGCCTGAAGGAAGCCCTGATCCACGGCGGTATGGCACATCAGCTAAAGGTGAATATTCACTGGATCGAAGCCGAAAGCATTCGCGGGCCCGATTGGGAACAGCAACTGGAGGGCTTCGACGGCATTTTGGTTCCAGGTGGATTTGGCAAGCGTGGCATTGAAGGCATGATTTCAGCCATCCGGTTCGCGCGCGAGCGTAAGGTTCCTTACTTTGGAATTTGCCTTGGCATGCAGACGATGGTAATCGAATTCGCGCGGAATGTCTGCGGCATGGATCGCGCCGATTCAACTGAATTCGATCCCGCTACCCCGTACCGCGTCATCTTCAAGCTGCGTGAACTGAAGGGCATTGACGAGCTTGGTGGCACCATGCGACTGGGAGCCTGGCAGTGCGTGTTGAGCGAGGGCAGCCTCGCGCGCCATGCTTATCAACACCGTGAGATCGGCGAACGGCACCGCCACCGATTTGAGTTCAATCGAGAGTTCGAGGAGTCACTGACAGCAGGCGGATTGCGCATCACCGGAGAAACGCCAGACGGGACGTACGTCGAGATCTGCGAAATCGCCGATCACCCGTGGTACTTGGGATGCCAGTTTCATCCGGAGTTCAAATCGAAGCCTATGGAGCCCCACCCCCTGTTCCAGTCGTTCATCGGCGCGGCGTATCGGCAGCGCAGACGCCGGCTGAATCCACTCGAAGCTCAGATAAGCGACTTTGCGCGTGCCCGCTGACTTGTTTTCCGCGTCCTCGCTGGGCCTGATCGCGGGGCCGTGCGTGATTGAAAGCGAAGAGCACGTGCATTTGATGGCTGCGGCGATCCGCAAGATTGTCGTCCAGTTTGTTTTCAAAGCTTCCTTCGATAAGGCCAACCGCACCAGCTTGGCGGGTTACCGCGGACCGGGGCTGCGCGAAGGCCTTCGCATCCTGGCCGGCTTGCGGGCCGAAGGCTATTCGGTGCTCACGGATATTCATGAACCCGGCCAGGCCGCGGCCGCTGCGGAGGCGGCGGACATTCTGCAGATCCCGGCGTTTCTTTGTCGTCAGACGGATCTGCTGCTGGAGGCTGGGCGAACCGGGAAGATCGTGAACATCAAGAAAGGTCAGTTCGTGTCCCCTCTGGATATCCGGCACGCGGCGGACAAGGTGGCTTCCACGGGAAACACCAAGATCATTTTGACGGAGCGTGGGTCGTCGTTCGGATACAACAATCTGGTGGTGGATATGCGCGGGCTGAAAATCATGCAGGAGTTTGGCTGGCCCGTGGTATTCGACGCCACGCACAGCGTGCAACTGCCGAGCGGTGCAGGCGGCGTATCCGGTGGACAGCCGCAATTTATCGAACCCCTCGCGGCGGCGGCGGTTGCCGTGGGAGTATCGGGGGTATTCGTTGAGGTGCATGACGATCCCGAGCATGCGCTGTCGGATGGGGCGAATGCCCTTAAGCTGAACTTGCTTCCCGCCTTCTGGAAGCGAATGCTGATGATCCACTCGACGGTGCAGAGTCCGGAATTTCTGAACGGCAAGTAGGGCTTCAGCGTCATAGACTAAGAAAGGGAGCGCATCTACCACGTGAAAGCCATCTTGTTGAAGCAGAAACAGACTCGCCGCCAATTCGGGTTTTCGCTGATTGAGTTGCTGATCGTAATCGCGATCATTTTGATTATTTTGGCGATAGCGCTGCCGAAGCTAAATACCGCGCGCCGATACGCGCAGGAGATGGCGGCGATTCGCACCGTCACCACGATCCATACTGCCGAGGCGCAGTACTACTCTCAATACGGGCGATTCGCCGCAACCCTCGATGAACTTGGCCCTCCGGCGAGCGGAGCCCCCACCGCCGCGGCTTCGGACCTGGTTCCCGGCGACCTGGCAAAGGGTGAAAAGGGCGGCTACAAATACACTCTTGCCCTTTCACCAACCGGGGGCTATGTGGTCAATGCGAATCCGGTGATCTTCAACACCACTGGTAGCCGCACCTTTTTCTCCGACCAAAGCTTGACCATTCGCGAAAACAAAGGGCAGGAGCCAGCCACCGCCACCAGCCCGGAAATTAAGTAAGCTCTTGGACCCGATTCAGTCGCAAGGCCCGCTCGCACTGGTAGCTTCGGCCGTCACCCCCGTGGTGATGGTTTCGGCCACGGCCATCCTGATCAGCGGGGTCAACGCCAAACATATTTCGCTGGCCGATCGTCTTCGCTCGCTCGCCGTCGAATATAGGGCTCTGGCGACGACGGACCGGCGCCGCCAAAATATCCTGGCACAGACGCTGATATTTCAACGGCGGCTGCGGCTGGCCACAGTCGCTCATATGGCGCTTTATTCGGCGACCGCATGCTTTATTGCGATGGTCCTGGTCATTAGTTTGACGCCCATCCGGCAGGCGTTTGTCGCGGTGACACTCCCGTTTTTTCTGGCCGGAGTGATTCTGCTGTTCACGGCCGTAGTTGGGGAAATTATGGAGCTTCGCTGGGCGGCGAAGACCATGGCGTTAGAACTGAGTTCGCTTCATGATTCTTCTCACCTGTGATATATTAGATATATGACGAGTCAGATGACTAGTCAGGAGATGCAATATGGCGACGTGGCAATTGCAAGTGGCGAAAGCAAAATTCAGCGAGTTCTTAGAAGCGAGTCTGGAAGAAGGTCCTCAAGTGGTTACGCGCAGGGGTGTGGAAACAGCGGTTCTGATGCCGATTGACGAATGGCGCCGGCTGAAACAATCGTCGCGTCCGAGTCTGAAGCAGCTCCTGCTTGCGCCGAAAGCTCGCGCCGAAACTCTGGCCCCGACGCGCAAAGCTCGACATCGCCGGCCTGCGGTTGTGTTTGAGTAAGCGCATTCGATAAATGTACCTGCTCGATACCAACGTCATTTCTGAACTTAGAAAACTAAAGCCCCACGGGGCGGTACTGGCTTGGCTGGAAGACATTGCGGACGAAGCATTGTTTCTCTCTGCCGTGACGTTGGGCGAGCTACAGGCGGGCGTAGAGCTGACCCGACGGCAGGACTCCGTCAAAGCCAAAGAGATTGAACGCTGGCTCGATCAAGTGGCCGAGTCATATCAGATTCTGCCTATGGACGCCCGCGCTTTCCGCGAATGCTACCGCATCATGGATGGCCAGCCCGAAGAAATCTTCGAAGATGCCATGCTCGCCGCCACAGCTCGTGTTCATCGGCTCACCATGGTGACGCGCAACACCAGGCACTTCAAGGGATTCGGTGTTTCGCTGCTGAATCCATTCGCATCTAAGGCGTCTTAAGCGCGGGTCGGCTTCGGTGCGTGGATTTCCTGTAAGCTCCAAACACGCACCGGATCTCTGCGGCGTGAGGCTACGGCTTCAGCGGCTGCCCGCGCTCCGCTCAGCGTCGTAATGCAGGGCACGCGGTATAGAATCGCGCTCCGCCGAATCGATTTTTCGTCCGTAAAAGACAGTGCGCCAGTGGCAGTGTAAATCACGAGCTGCAATCCCCCAGCCTTCAGAAGATCGACCGCGTTGGGCCGTCCCTCGTTTACCTTGAAGACGATCTTACAGCGCATACCGCCCGCTTCGAGGGCGGCGGCAGTCCCGCGAGTCGCTACCAACTGGAAGCCTAGATCGTAGAAACGTCGCGCCACGGCCACAGCCTCGGGCTTGTGGCGGTCATTCACGCTTACGAACACCGTGCCCTTGTCCGGAAGGGGCGTCCCGGCGCTCAGTTGCGCTTTCGCGAACGCCTCCCCGAAGTTCTCTCCAACTCCCATCACCTCGCCAGTGGAGCGCATCTCGGGGCCGAGAGCCGGGTCTACACCCGGAAATTTGTTGAAGGGAAATACCGGCGATTTGACGAAACTCTGAGGCACTGGAAGCCGGCCCACATGATGCGTCACGTCCCGCAGCTTACGCCCAAGCATCAGGCTCACAGCCAATTTAGGAAGAGGAACACCCGTCGCCTTGCTAACGAATGGCACCGTTCGCGACGCGCGCGGATTCACTTCGAGGACAAAAACCACGCCGTCTTTGATCGCATATTGAACATTCATCAAGCCGATCACCTGGAGCGCGCGAGCCAAACGCACCGTGTAGTCTTCAATGGTCTTGATTTCAGACTCCGGCAGAGAGTTCGGCGGCAGCACGCACGAACTGTCTCCGGAATGCACGCCCGCTTCTTCGATGTGCTCCATGATTCCGGCGATCAGCACGTCCTCGCCGTCCGACAGCGCGTCCACATCCACTTCGGTCGCATCTTCCAGGAAGCGGTCGATTAATACGGGCCGATCCTGCGAAAAGCTGACGGCCTCTCGCATGTACTGGCGCACCGTTTCTTCTTCATACGCGATGACCATGGCGCGACCGCCGAGCACATAACTGGGACGCACCAGCACGGGGTATCCGATCCGCCGCGCCACTTCGCACGCTTCCTCCACGCTAGTTGCCGCGCCATTCTGAGGAGCTGGAATTTTCAGCTCATCCAGCAGCTTGCCAAACAGCTTACGATCTTCCGCGAGATCGATGTTCGCGGGATCGGTCCCGATAATCGGCAGGCCAAGTCGCTTCAGAGGCAGCGCCAGATTGAGCGGAGTTTGCCCCCCAAACTGCACGATCACACCATCGGGCTTCTCGGTGTCGTAAATGTTCAGCACGTTTTCGAGCGTGAGCGGCTCGAAGTACAAACGGTCGCTGGTGTCGTAGTCGGTCGAGACGGTTTCTGGATTGCAATTCACCATGATCGATTCCACGCCTTCCGCTTGCAACGCGAACGACGCATGGCAGCAGCAATAGTCGAACTCGATGCCCTGCCCGATTCGGTTCGGGCCGCTGCCGAGAATCATCACTTTCTTGTTCGATGTCGGCTCGGCTTCGCAGTGAGATTCGTAACACGAGTACAGATACGGCGTGAAGCTTTCAAATTCGGCGGCGCACGTATCGACGCGGTTGAACACCGCCGCAACGCCGAGTTCTTTCCGCCGCGCGCGCACATCGAGTTCATTGACGTTCCAGCCACGCGCAAGACGTGAATCGGAGATGCCGCGACGCTTGGCCCGCGCGAAGTCATCGCGCACCAGAGTGTTGTACGGCTTGGCTTTCAGCTCGGCCTCAAGCGCGACCACCTCGCGCAATTGCTCCAGGAACCACGGATCGATTGATGTCATTTCGTGGATGCGCTCCACGGTGTAGCCGCATTCGAACGCGAACCGAATGTAGTTCAGCCGGTCCGGTGTCGGGGTGATCAATTTGCGCGGAATCAGCTCACGGTCATACGTTTCAGAGCCTGAAGCTTTACCCGTTTCCAGACTGCGAATCCCCTTCCACAGCGCCTGCTTGAAGGTGCGGCCGATTGCCATCACTTCGCCAACGGACTTCATCTGCGTGCCAAGAGTGGTGTCCGCTCCGGGAAATTTTTCAAACTGCCACTTCGGAATTTTCACCACAACGTAATCAATCGTGGGCTCAAAACACGCGGGCGTGACCTTCGTGATGTCGTTGCGTATCTCATCGAGACGATAGCCCACGGCTAACTTTGCCGCAATTTTCGCGATCGGGAACCCTGTTGCTTTCGAAGCCAGCGCCGAGCTGCGCGACACTCGCGGATTCATCTCGATCACAACCATCCGCCCCGTGCCCGGGTGAATGGCGAACTGCACATTCGATCCGCCCGTATCTACCCCGATCTCACGCAAGCAGCGTATCGCGCCGTCGCGCATCATCTGGTACTCACGGTCGGTGAGCGTTTGGGCCGGAGCGACGGTGATGGAATCGCCCGTGTGGACACCCATCGGGTCGAAATTCTCGATCGAACATACGATGATGACGTTGTCGGCTAAATCCCGCATCACCTCAAGCTCAAATTCCTTCCAGCCGAGTGCGCTCTCTTCAATGAGAACTTCATGCACCGGCGAGAGAGCGATGCCGCGCTCAAGAATGGTCTGGCATTCCTCGCGGTTGTAGGCGATGCCGCCCCCGCTGCCGCCCATCGTGAAGCTGGCGCGCAAAATAACGGGATAGCCGTTTCGCTCCGCGAAAGCGAGCCCGTCCTCCACGTTATTAACTAGCTGCGACACCGGCGTTTCCAAACCGATCTTGCGCATCGCGTCCTTAAAAAGCAGCCGGTCTTCAGCCTTCTTGATCGCGTCGATCTTCGCGCCAATCAGTTCCACGCCGTACCGATCCAGAACGCCGGCTTCTGCGAGTTCCACCGATAGGTTAAGGCCCGTCTGCCCCCCCACGGTCGAAAGCAGCGCATCGGGGCGCTCTTTACGGATGATCTCCTCCAGGTAAGGCAGGCTCAGCGGCTCGACGTAGGTAACGTCCGCCAATTCAGGATCCGTCATGATCGTCGCCGGATTGGAATTGACTAGAATCACTTCGAAACCATCGGCCTTGAGCGCTTTCGCCGCCTGAGTTCCGGAGTAATCGAATTCGCAAGCCTGCCCGATGATGATAGGGCCCGAGCCGATGATCAGAATGCGTTTGAGGTCGTTGCGTCTCGGCATCGTTACTGGTTGTCCGCCATGAGCTTGACGAAGTCGTCGAACAGATAATGCGAATCATGCGGGCCAGGTGCGGCTTCGGGGTGATATTGCACGCAGAACACGGGATGGTTGCGCAGGCGAAAACCTTCGAGCGTCCGATCGTTCAGATTCACGTGCGTGAACTCGACGTTACTCGGATTCAGCGAATCGGGATCTACGGCGAAACCATGGTTGTGCGAAGTGATCTCGACTCTATTGGTGAGTTGATTGAGCACGGGGTGGTTGCCGCCGCGGTGCCCGAACTTCAGCTTGTACGTTTTGCCGCCGGCCGCCAGCCCCAGAATCTGCTGGCCGAGACAAATCCCGAAAATCGGCCTCTTCCCTATCAAGCGGCGGACATTATCAATTTGCGTTGTGAGCGGTTCCGGATCGCCTGGGCCGTTCGAGAGAAAAACTCCATCGGGTTTGAGCGCCAGCACATCTTCCGGCGACGTTAACGCCGGGACTACGGTAACCTCGCAACCGACGTGCACCAGGCGGCGCAGAATATTTTTCTTGATCCCAAAATCGTAGGCAACTACGCGGAAACGCGGCGGGGCGTCTTTGCGCAGCAGCTCAGATGGCGAACACGCTTCCACGGAGTTGTTCCATTCATAAGACGCCCTGGTCGAGACACGGCTTGCGAGATCCAGGCCAGCCATGGACGGGGTCGCGCGCGCACGCTCGACCAGCCGCTCATGATTCGATTCCGTCGCGGAAAGGACTCCACGCATCACGCCGCGGCTGCGCAAATGACGAACCAGCGCGCGCGTATCCAGTTCCGAGACGATGGGGATCTGGTGCTTGGCGAGAAACGGGCGCGCACCTTCGTCGGAGCGCCAGTTGCTCGTCACATTTGAAAATTCACGCACCACCAAGCCCTCAATGTAGGGACGCCCCGACTCACTATCGCGGAAACTGGTTCCGTAATTGCCGATCTGCGGGTTGGTCAATATCACGATCTGCCCGCAATACGATGGGTCCGTGAAGATTTCCTGATAACCGGTGAGCGAAGTATTGAACACCACTTCACCCGCTCGCTCGGCGGGCGCACCAAAGCTCTTGCCCTCGAAGACTGTTCCGTCTTCCAGGGCTAGGATTGCAGAATCCAATATTTCCTCCCGGGGATTTTCGACCGGCCTGCGTGATGCGGACCGCGTGACTTCTAGTTTACAGGATGTGGCCGGGCTTCCGCGCTAACCTAAACGCGCACGGCTGGCGGCGGTGGCGCTTTCGGATTTTGCCGGCTTGCGTGCGGCCAAATGAAAACGGCGCAGTTGGTCGGTGACGCATACCAGGAACATCGGTTGGCGCGCATTCTTGAGCACGTCGATCACGCGCTCAGAATCGTCTTCAAGGTAAATATTCTTACCATCGGTAAGTAAATGGATTTCGGAAGCCGTCGCCACGGCGTCAATCAGCCGCTTTCCCATTTCCTTCTGCAAAAACCTCAGCACACGGCGAATTTTCTGCAGCGAGAAACCTTTGCGCCGCAGCGCAGCAATGACCGAGACCTCGACCACTTCCTGAGGGCGGTATACGCGCCGGTGGCCGTCCTGCCTGGGCGAAACCACGTCGCGCTCATCCCACCATTGCAATTGACGCAGGCTGACGCCTGAGATGCGCGCCACATCGCTGCTCGTGTAAACCTCATCGGTCGGCAACACTACAGGAAGCGATTTTTTTGTTTTGAACATTTCGCCGTGCCTCTGTTATCCGCAAAAGGGGATCACTCAGGATTCTACTCGATTGCGGGCGTCGTGTGGGAGCCAGTTAAATCTGAGGGACCGGACGAAGCACCGCCCGCTTCACAATCAAGATAATCGCGACCACCGGAACGGCCAGAATCATCCCGATGGGGCCGAACATTAGACCTGCCGCGAGCGTCACCAGAATCGATACGAATGGATTCAGGCCCGCCCGCACGGAAGCGCGCGGCGAGAGAACAAATCCATCGACGATCTGGATTACAAGCCACGCGCCTAAGACATAAATCAATTTCCAAATATCGTCCGTGACGGACCACTTTACTAGCAGGGCCAAGCCGAGTGCGATCACCGGCCCCAAGTGCGGAAACAAATTTAAAATTCCGCAGACGATGCCCGTGATCGCCCACCACGGCATTCCAGTGATCGCAAATGCTGCCACATACAGCAAGATGACGATCAGCGCATTCTGTGCCTGGGCCTTCAGATAGGTGCCCAGCGTTCGAAATATTTCCGAGCTGACCGGCATAGCCTATCCCAATATTTCGCGAGCGCAGTTGTAACCGCAAGCACCCATCACGCCCCCCCCAGGATGCGTTCCGCTGCCGCAGAGAAACAGACCTTGGATGGGTGACCGATAACCAGGCCGCGCGGCAAACATCTGGTCGAGAGCCAGTTCCCCGTGGAAAATATTGCCACCGGTGATACCGAATTTGCGCTCCAGATCGACCGGTGTCAGCGCCTGACGATGCACCAGAATCTTGCGCAAATTCGGAATTTCCTCTTCGATGAGATCGAGCACGCGTTCTGTCACCGTCTCGCGAAGATCGTCCCAATTTCCGTCGCGCAGGGTGTACGGCGCATATTGCAGGAACACGCCCATGATGTGATGGCCTCGCGGGGCCAGGCCTGGATCGTACATAGTTGGAATCGTCATTTCGAGCAGCGGGCTGCGCGACGGGCGGCCCTCACGAGCGTCCGCCCAAGCGGCCTCCACGTACTCGATGGACGGACAGATGTGGATCGTGGCGCGATGTTGCGGCCCCGCTCCGCCGGGCAGCGAGCGAAATTCCGGCACGCCATTCAAGCCCAGATTGATTTTCATAGAAGTGCCTTCGGTTCGGTATCGCGCGATCCGCGCCGTGAATTCCTCGGGAAGGATGCCCTTCTCAACAAGTTTCAGGTAGGTCGTCGGCGGATCGAGGTCGGAAATCACGAGCGGCGCTGCGATTTCCTCGCCATTTTCCAGAACGACTCCATACGCTTCGTTGTTCTTGATGAGAATTCGGCTAACTGACGCATTGACGCGAATTTCAGCTCCGTAACTCCGGGCCGACCCCGCAATTGCGTTGGGAATGGCGCCCATCCCGCCCTGCACAAAGCCCCACAACCCGCGCTTACCGCCCACCATTCCCATCATGTGATGCAGCAGGATATAGGCCGTGCCGGGCGAACGCGGGCCGCCATTCGCACCGATGAATCCGTCAGTGGCGAGCGTTACCTTGATTTCCGGCGATTCGAACCACTCATCCAGAAAATCCATGACGCTCCACGTCAGCAGCTTTTCAAAACTCTTCAGTTCTTCCGCCGTTAACTTCGGCGCCAGCGCCGCCACAATATCCGCGGGTGGCGGCTCCATCAGAGTGGACGCGAACGCTCCGGCGATGCGCTCTAGATTGTGTTCGTACTTTGAAAACGCTTGGGCATCGCGCGCCGAGAATTTCGCGACTTCCGCAAGCGTTCGGGCGGCATCCTGCCACATGAATAGGCATCGCCCGTCGGGAAACGGCGAGAAGAACGCCGGATCTTTCGGCAGTACTGCATATCCATGCCGCGCAAGCTCCAGATCTTCGATAATCCGGGGTTGAAGCAGGCTGACCAGATATGCCGCCGTGTTGACGCGGAATCCGGGCCAAGTCTCTTCGGTGACGCAGCAGCCGCCGATGAGTTCGCGTTTTTCGACCACCAGAACACGTCTCCCGGCTCGGCCCAGGTAAGCGGCTGCAATCAGCCCGTTGTGACCACCGCCGATTACAATTGCGTCGAAACTCGGATTTGTCGCGGAGGGAGGCACTTTGAGGGGAATGGGGCGGACGCACCACAATGCGCCCGTCCCAAAGTTGAAGCTGTTTTCTTACTTAACGAAGATGACCGCAAAGGTATACAGCGCCAGAGACTCGATCAAAATCAGACCAAGCAGCAACGCGAAACGGATGGCAGCCGAAGCGGCGGGATTGCGAGCCAATGCTTCGGCGGCGCCCGCGACGGCCTTACCTTGTCCCAAGGCGCAAAGACCGGACGCGATGGCCATGGCGAGATAAGCGCCGATGGATACCCAGTTCGTGCCGCCAGCCGCATCGGCCGCGAATATCGGGCTAGCGAAAACAAACAGCGCCAGCAGAATTAGAATCGTTTTGGTGTTCACTTGTGTTACTCCTTGTGTATAAACTGCCGACCGGAGGTGGTTCCCGCTCACTCTGCTGGCGGGCTCACGCGGAAAGCTGATAAAGCCGTTAATGCTCGTGAGCGACCGCTCCGGCAACGTACATCATTGTCAGCAAAGCGAAAATGTAAGCTTGCAGCACTGAAACAAAAACATGAAGCCCCATAAAAAGAGCCGGGGCCACCAAATAAGTAAGACTCAAAAATACCAGCGTCACCTGCTCGCCAGCATACATATTCGCGAATAGACGAATGGTAAGCGAAAGCGGTCGCGCCAGATGACTTACGATTTCAATCGGAATCATCAGCGGAGCCATCCACCAGATTGGCCCTGCAAAATGCTTGGCATATCGGCCGATTCCATTCTGGCGGATTCCCATGTAGTTATAAAAAAGAAAAGCGACCAAAGCGCAACCCGCCGGGACATACGCCACCTGCGTGGGCGACTGCAGGCCCGGAATAACCCCAATCAGATTGCAAAACAAAATGAAAATGAACAGCGTCCCGAAGAGCGAAAGAAATCTTGGACCGTCATGGCCCACGTGCTCGGTCGATTGGTCGTGCAGAAAATGGTAGATGACTTCGAAGATATGCTGCAGCTTGCCGGGGCGGTCGACTGAAAGGCGGGGCCTCAAAATAGCGAAAAGCACCACAATAATCAGCGCCACCAAAAGCTGCATGACTATGAAATTTGCCCAGGGGCGCGCAGGGTCGTTCGCCTGCAAATGAAGCAAAGAAAGAATGGAATTGCCGAGTCCGGCGAGGTGGTCGTTAAACTGGCGGGTCAGCCAGATTTCATGCTCTTTCATACGCGATAGAGAAAAGTCAGTTCGTAGAGAATTTCCAGCAGGACCGCGGCAACGGAGACAAACAGGCCTATCAAAACTGCGGTAACACTGATTTCCGAAACCCTGAGTATAGCAAAGACACCCACGCCAAGCAGAACAAAACGAAGGACTACGCGAAAGAGTGCGCCCGAGGCTCGGGGCCTCGGAACGCTGGCGTCACTCGCCTCGGCCGCCTTTCGCGCCAACGTATCGACCACGCGGCGAATCCCCCGAAAATTCCAGTACGATGCCACGGCGCCGACCAGAAATCCCGCGATCCACGGAATCCCGCCATGCAGATAACATGGAGCCACTCCGGCCAGCGTCAGGAATAAGATCCACCGCGGAAGGCGGGCAATAGCTTGTTCAACGTCCATCGGAATCGGTGTCGTGCTGCAGTTCGCGGATCAGCCGCACGAAGCCCGCAACAATTCCAATCACCAGAAACACAATCGCCAGAAAATGCGTGTGGAACAAGTGGTCGAGACCATAGCCGATGCCGTAGCCCACCGCGGTCGAGATGGGCAACAGCATCGCGAGACCTAGATACTGGCCGATTTTCGACATATTGTCATCGGCCATGGGCGGTCTTCCGCGCGAGGATCGCGTGCGACACTTGCGCCGCTTCAGAAACGAGAAAACCAAGCTTCGGATGAGTCGGCTCCATGTCCGGCGCGATACCGATTTCAAGCAGCGCTTCGCTCGTGGTGGGCCCGATTGAAATGACCGCAGTCTTCGGCAGCGCGGCGCGAACTTGTTCGCCGATACCCTCTTCATCCGCGATTCGAAGCAGGTGCGGAATCTGTATCGACGTAGTGAAGAGCGTGACATCCACCTGTCCACTAGCCAAGCGCCGCGCCGCTTCGCGCAAAGGGCCCGTGTCTTCCGGTAGTTCCCATTGGTAGACGCGAACGCTGGTCACTTCCATGCCGCGCGCCGCAAGTCCGGTGAGCAGTTCAGGGTTGGCCTTGCCGTATTCCTGGACGGCCGCCCGCCGCTCTGCGCGGGTTTCAATCGCGGCCAGCAGTTCGCGCCACGTGTTCGGCTCGGGAACTATAACCGCTACCGGAACCTTCCACTCGCGCAGCACCGCGGCCGGCTTCGGACCGCGCGCAACTACCGTTACCTTGCGCAACATGTCGGCCAGCGTCGTTTGCGGATAGCGCGCAGCGAGCACCTTATCCAGGAAACGCGTGCCCACACCGGTGAGCAGAATTACCATGTCGATTTCGCCCGCCAGCATTTTCTCGGCAAACAAAAAAGCTTCGGGATTATTCTCCAGAGGAAGTTCACGCATGGACGGTGCTACAAAAGCGTCGCCGCCTTGTTTGCGGATCAGCGTTTCCATCTCGGCGGCCCGCCGGCTCTCGAGCGATAACACGCGTAGCCCGTCGAACGGCATGGCCGTATTATAGGCCGCTAGACGTAAATTCTCTTCACTCGCGCGCTAATCCCGCAGAGCACGTTATACGAAATGGTCCCGGCGGTTTTCGCGATCTCCTGCGCATCGAGTGATGCCGCGCCTTCGCGCCCGAGTAAAGTCACGTCGTCGCCGGGCTGCAAATGCGGCGCGTGAGAGACGTCAATGGTAGTCAAATCCATGGACACCGTTCCGAGTATGGGCGTCAACTTGCCCGCCGCAATCACCCTCCCGCGATTGGAGAGCCGGTGCGGAATACCGTCCGCATACCCTGCGGACAACACCGCAATGCGCATCGCGTGAGACGCCACGAAAGAGCCCCCGTAGCCCACACGGGCACCCGCCGGGATATCCTTCACCACAATAATTTTGGCCTTCCATGTAAGCACGGGCTTCACATGCAAGAGGTTCTTGGGTGCCCCGCCACGCGCCGGCGAAACGTAGCCGTATATCGCGTGTCCCGGCCGGACCAGCAGTTTCCAGGCGTCGGGGTGGGCGTAGGCGACGGCGTTGGTGCTGGAAAGGTGCAATACCGGAGGCGAAATACCCGCTTCCCGCAAACCAGTCACAGTCGCGTTGAACGCGCGAATTTGTTCTTCGGTCTGCTCGCTGGTGAAATCCGCGGCCGACGCGAAATGCGACATGATTCCTTCGATGCGTGCATGCCGGAGCGTATGCATTAGAGACGCAATTTCAGTAACGGTCGCCCGCGTCCCCAGCCGGGTCATTCCCGTATCGATTTTCAAATGAAAAGAAAGCGGCCGAGCGAGATCATCGAGCGCCTGAACCTCTTCGAGCGAATGCGCCACCGGCGTCAAGTCGTGCTCTAGCAGCGAAGCCCGCTCATGCGGAAGCACTCCCGCCATCACTAGAATGCGCACCGTGATCCCGGATTTTCGCAGCACCGTGCCTTCATCCACCGAACTCACAGCCA
The DNA here is from genome assembly GCA_025358575.1 of Terriglobia bacterium. Lineage (GTDB taxonomy): Bacteria > Acidobacteriota > Terriglobia > Bryobacterales > Bryobacteraceae > JANYJA01. Next base: position 5,824 of record JANYJA010000065.1, on the reverse strand, counting down.
GCCACTGAGCGCCATTTCCACACAAAACGCGCGAGACTTCGATGGCGCCGTGCCCATAAGCATCGGCCTTCACCACTCCCATCACCTGAACGGACGCCCCAACCGCGTCGCGGATCTTGCGGTAATTTTCCGCAATTTGAGAGCGTGAAATCTCGACGTACGAACGGGATTGAGGCACCAATCCATTATGATCGGCGAGCCGTTACCCGTACGCTAGCGCCGCGATATTTCAGTGAACAATCGCTCGTACTGCGACGTAACCGCCGCCCAAGAGTACCGTTCACGCACGCGCTCCGAGGCTCTCCGCCGGTACCGGGAGCGATCCGTCTCTTCCATAACCAGCGTCAATCGTATCTTCTCCGCAAGCTCGGCCTCGGTGTCGAAAGGCAGCCCGCAGTCCCCGCAAACTTCCGCGTTCTCCGGCGTGTTGCGATACACCACCAGCGCGCCCAATCCCATCGCCTCAATCAAAGCGGGATGAGTGCCGCCAACTTCGGTTGCGTGAATGTAGGCGAAGCACCACTGTCCCAATTCGCGATACCCCTGTCCATAGATTGCGCCGGGAATCACGATGCGCGGGTCATCGGTGGCTCGCACCTGAGCGATGTAATCCCGGGCATGCGGGGCGTCGCCTATCAAGGCGAGCCGCATCGAAGTCTGCACGCCCTCGAACGCGCGTCGGACCATCAGCGGATGATTCTCCGGCTCGAACCGGCTTACAAAGAGAAAATACTGCTGTTTCGCGAGGCCTAGCTGCCCCAGCACCTCGCCGGTTGTAACGGGCTCTGTGTCTGCCCCGTACGCGATGAAAGTCGTCTTTTTCTTGTAACGGGAAAGATAGTAATCCTGAATCACGCGCGCGTCGGAGATCACGGCGCGCGGCAGTACGGTCGCTATTCGCTCCGAGAGGAAGTACCACGCCTTGGCCATCCCATTCCATTTCCTTCTCTTGCGCTCAATACCGTCTACGTTGAGCGCGACCGGGATCCCTAGTATTCTCGGGAGCCCAGTGAATATTGCGTTTGCCGCGTTACAGTAGAGCGCAACATCGTTCCGATGGAATAAGAGGTGGAGAGTCGATAAACAAGTGTGCGCCAGCGTATCTAAATATTTATGCCGAATGGTCGGCAGATAGATCAGTTGCACGCCGCGGTAGACTTTCGTCTCGGGATTCACCCGGCAGTACACCGTCACTCTATGTCCGCGCTCGGCCAGGCGCCACGAAAGCTCCTCGGCGAATGTCTCAAAGCCACCGTATTTCGCCGGAATGCCCCGGGTGCCAAGTATGGCGATTCGCATTACCGCTTAGCGGCTTTAGAACGCGATACTGTTGCGCCGATTTTGCGTGGTGCGGGCTGGCTCACCGGGGTGAAGTTGAACCAACTGGCGATGTAATCGTCGTCTACGCGCTGCATTTGCTGAATCAGGCGTCGCTTGGCAACCAACCGCTTATAGTTCTTGGCCACGAACCAAAATGCCTTTAGGGACGTGTGCTCCCACAGCAGGCAGCATCCAACCACCACCAGGTCTCGCGCCGTGATCGAAACCCAATTGCGCCGATAGAGATGCCCGGAAATATTCTTGATCCGAATCAGAAACCGGTTCTTCACCGAGTGCATGTTAATCTCCGGCGGCAGAGCGCGCCGATTCCCCGGAAGCGCTTTGCGCACGTGGTATCCGCGCGCATAAGGAGCATAAAGGCAACGCCACCCCAGCAACTGCGCGCGCCACGCGACATCGGCATCTTCGCGGTAAACAAAAAAATCCGAGTCGAAAAACTCGCCGTCGAGCGAAATATCTTCGATCATCTCCCGTCGATATAGCGCCGCCGCCGCGGTTGCCCCGAACACATATTCATACTGGCGATAGTGCCCGTTATCGTATTCCAGGCTGCCGCGGTCGAGGTGCCGCAAATTGGGAGTGAAGTAGATTCCGGTCGAATCCACCACGGGCTTTTCCGGAAAGTCGAACCCCGAACTCATGGTCAGCAGCTTGCCGCAAACGGTGCCAATTTTGGGGTCAAATTGGCCCGCGCTCACAAGCGCTTGAATGAAGTCGGGCAGCAGCAGAACGTCGGGATTCAACGTAAGAACCCAGTCGCATTGGGAGACCGCAATGGCTTGATTCTGGGCCGCCGCAAACCCGACATTTTCGTCGTTATAAATAATTCTTACGCGGTCTTCAAACGGCTCGAGGATGTCAGTAGTCCCGTCCGTCGAACAATTGTCGATGACAATGACTTCCTTGAACGGATATTTTTGGTCCAGAACCGATTCAAGACATCTCTTGATGAAGCGACCGCTGTTGAAAGTGACGATGGTGACCGCGACGGAATCGCTTTGCGACATGAGTTAAAGATCGGCCCTTCCATTCATAAAAGATCCCGAAATCGGGTCAAGACACCACTTCCACTCTGCCTTGCCGGATGCCCCAAAAGAGCGCCGCGGCAAGCCTGAATACCCTGCTGTAAACTATGATGCTTTGGATTCTCCGCGTGGAGATTAATCCTATTAGAATCCTGAGGATGGAGCCTGTCATAACAGCCGCGCAGACCATCCTATGATATCCCGAAGAGTAGTGTTTAGCCGAGTACCTAAGTAAACTACGATACCAGTAAATCGTTCGTTTCTCCACTGTTAGCGAACCTACTGAATGCCCGCCTGTATGTCTAGCTACTACAGCGGGCGTGAAGCCAATGGTTAGCCCTGAATCGCGGAGGCGATGGCAAAAGTCTACATCTTCGAACCAGATCGGATCGAATTGTTCATCGAAGCGGCCCACGCTTTGCCACGCCTCGCGCCTGAACATCAGAAATGCCCCGGCCGGTTGATCGACATCCGCAACTCTGGTCAAGTCGAGATCGTAGCAACGGTATCGCCAATTGACGGGGTTGCGCGGCCAAGCTCGATTGATCAGCAAAGCTTCGAAGCATAGCGCCAAGGGCGTGGGGAATCTTCGCACCGTGAACCCGGTTTGCGGATGCCCCGCGACATTAACCAACTGGCCGCCCGCCGCGCCGCGCCCCGGCTCCTCGCACAGTTGAACGAGCGCCCCGATTCCGGTGAGCAGGACCGCGTCCGGATTCAACAGCAGCACGTATTCGCAAGTGGTTGAGGCCGTCGCCTGGTTCACGGCCGCCGCAAACCCGCGATTAGTTTGGTTTGCCATGAGCCGGACCGGCCGCCTCTCCACTTGGTCCTTCGTGTCGTCCTCGGAGGCGTTGTCGACTACGATGATTTCGGCATCGGCCAAGGCCAGCGCCGCGTCGAGACACTCCCCGATTTCACGGGCCGAATTGTACGAAACGATTACAATCGCAACGTTCGGCATGAGTCAATTTGCCCCACCGGCGGTGAAGAAAAAATACAGTCGCCAGTAAAGATCGAATCCAGTGCGTTGTTGCATCTTCCGAATCTCGCGTTCACTTTGCAAGAGAATATGCTTAAGGGATTTCGCTGGCGCCGACTTTGCCCGGAAGGAACCGAACAGCCGGAGCCCTTCCAGTTTTCCCCGCAAAAACGCTCCCAATGCGCCATGCCGCGCTGCCACGAATCCCCACAGAATTTGGGCTACGAGGAGGGGCCAGAGATAGCGCCAAATCAGGCCTGTGGGATAGTGTTTCGCCACCAGCAGAACCTGATTGCGTGCCAGGTTCCTGACCACGCGCGCATCCCATCGGCCGAGGGTTGCGCTTCCCCAATGAGTTGCTCGCGCCCCAGGCACGTAGATTCCGCGGATCCCTTCGAGCGCGCATCGCAGCCCCAAATCGACGTCTTCCAAATACGATTCGAATCGTTCGTCCAGCATTCCGACTTGGCGCAGCATATCGGTCTTAAAAAGCGCGCAGGTAAGTGGCGCGCTCTCGATTTCACGCGGCTCATCGAAAGCGATTTGATCGGCTCTGCCATTCCCGATTCGCCATGCGCACCCGCCGCGACAAAGAGCGTCCCAGGTGCCGTCGATTAACTTCGTATCCGCCGCTTTCAGTACTTTCCCGCTCGCGAAACCCGCGTCCGTTTGCGCAATCGCCTCAGCCAACTGTTGCAGCCAGTCGGACGCAAGCTCCACATCCGTGTTTACGATGGCGACCCACTCCGAGCGGCATTCGGCAATCCCCCGGTTGACGGCGCGAGCGAATCCCGTGTTCACACCCATGCGAATCACTCGCGCGCCCGCGCGCTCCGCCGCAAGGTCGGCGCCATCTTCGGACCCGTTATCGACAGCGATCACTTGATCCACCGGATGCGTCTGCGCCCGCGCGCTCGCCAGCAGCTTTTCCAGCAGATCTCGCTGGCCGAACACCGGCACCACGAGCGTCACCGCGAGCTGCATTATCGGGCGAACCGTTTGCGCGCCAGGAACCAAAGATTAAGAATCCCATCGCGCCACGGATTGAGTTTGATTTCGCCCATCCGCGAAGTATAGAGAATCGAAATTTCTCCGAAGCGCGCCGTCTTGTGCAGAAGTGCCTCAATCTTGATCTCTTCGGAAAACGCCATCCCCTCCGCTTCGAGCTTCATGTCTTTCAGCAGCGCTCTACGAAACACCCACATGCCCGACTGCGAATCCCGCACCCATCGAAAAAATAGCAACGACATCGCGGCCGAAAGCAGCAAATTGCCCATCAGATGCTTCATGCTCATAGCTCTCTTGTCTCGCACGGGAAAACGCGACGCGTTTAGAAAATCCACCTGCAAATGAAGAAAGGCCTCCAGCAAATAGGAAATGCCGTTCACCGGATAGCTGTGGTCCCCGTCGAGGGTGATGATGATATCACCCGTGGCTTCGGCAAAACCGCGCTTGTAACTCCGCCCATATCCGGGGATCGGCTCGTGAACTACTTTTGCACCCATGCTAGCGGCCACCAAATGAGTGCTGTCGGTGGAATTATTATCGACGACAATCACCTCGTCTACGAACTCCGGCATGTCGCGCAATACCAACGCAATCCCTTCCTCCTCGTTCAGGCACGGAATGATCACGGTGATGGTTTGCCCCTTATACATCGAGTACCATGGTGATGAAATGAAGTTCCGGTGTCTACTTCTTCTTTACGTCTCCGTGCTGGCCGCGGCTGATCTCTCGAGCGTGAGGACCGTCTACGTGTTCCCAATGACACACGGCATGGACCAGTATGTCGCGAACCGTCTCACGGAGGGTCATGTATTGCAGGTTGTTTCCGATCCCAAACTCGCCGATGCCGTCTTTACAGATCGTCTTGGCGAGGCTTTCGAGTACCGTCTTGAACACATCAACCCTCCCGCCGCCGCGCCGAAAACCGCAAAGGCTGATAAAGATGACGCGCCCGCGAAGGCTAGGGAAGCCGGTGACGTTGCGAAGAGCCGGACTAACGATGAGCCTCCCCGATTTTCAAGTTTTGGCCGCGGTAAGGGAACTTATTTCCTGGTGGACGCGAAATCGAAGCAGGTCTTGTGGTCGACCTATGAAAAGCCCGGCAGTGTAACTCCCCCGCATCTTCAAAAGACGGCGGGAAAGCTTGTCTCCAGGTTGCAAGACATTCTCGGCGCGAAATAAATTAACCCCGCTGTTTCTCGGCAAGAGCCGTGCGATAACTGTTGGCCAGCTTGCGCGTAATGGTTTCCATATCCCAATTCCTCTCCACCTCCGCGCGCGCTCTGGACGCCATTTCATGCGCGCGCGAATGAGGTCAACCGCCTTTGCGGGGATGAGGTCACGGTCTATTTGCGGGATGACCCAGCGGGGATCGCGACGGGTTTCACCGCCAAGGGCTGTGCCCTTTGTAGAGCCAGCGCGTCAGTTCTCATGGTTCTCAGCTCCGGCCAAACTAACGCTGAGATTAGCC
>JANYJA010000193.1 GCA_025358575.1 Terriglobia bacterium | reverse complement strand
GCAGCGCCGCGCAACTGCTGGCGCACTCGGCGTTCGCGATTACCCAGGATCAGCGCAACACGGTGAGCGCGCGGGTTCACGTGCAGCTACTGAAGCGGTTGGATTTCGCGGTCGGGAGTTACTACGGCAGCGGGCTGCCGGTGGACGCGAGCGTCCCCATCGAGCTTCTGCGGCAGAGCTATACGGAGCGCGTTCTTTCACGGGTGAACTTCAATCGCGGACGGGTGCGTCCGTCGTTTGGGGTGAATGCTTCGGCGGGCGTGGATCTTTGGAAGAGTGACCGGCGCAACGCGCGGTTCCAGGTGGACGGCGGAAATTTGACGGACCGCTTGAACGTGATTAACTTTGCGGGTCTGCTTTCCGGGACGGCAATCGGGCCGCCGCGATCGGTGTCGGGGCGATTCTCGGTGTCATTCTAAGCCGCGGGGGGCGGCTCGGGTTCGTCGGTCTTTTCGATAACGACGGTGAATTTAGAGACCATGGTGGCGATGGCACCGACGGCTGCCAGCACGGGCGCGGCGATGGCTCCGATGGCTGCGAGGCCTAAGGGGATTTCGATGAAGGTGTGGCCCTTTTCGTCCTTGATGATGACGCGCCGGATGTTGCCCTGATGGATGAGTTCTTTGATCTTCTCGACAAGTTCTTCGCCGAGTACTTTAATTTCTTCGAATTTGGCGCTGAATGAGGTCATGATTTACTGTATCCGTTTAGAACAGGCGACTGAGATGCCGCGAGTTTCGTGGGGCCATTTGCCCGAGACGGCGCAGTAGAAATGGCAGAGCGCGCCGTTGTGCCAGATGACGCTGGGCTTATGGGCGTAGGTCTCGTCGACAGAGCCGGGCGGGCCGACATCGATCATGATCTCGGCGGCCTTCTTCGGGTGGAAGGGGTCGGGGCCGACGGCGAGGAGGTCACGCGCTTTGCCGGCGGCATCCAGGCCGAAGTAGAACATGGCCCACGAGGCGTCATCGAGCAGCACGCAGGGGTCGCTGGCGAAGCGTTCGTCCCAACTCCCGGGGCCGCCGTTGATGATGATGGGATTGCCACCGTAACGCTTCCAGTTTTTGAGGTCGGTGGAAGTGGCGACGCCGGTCTGCTCGTGCCAGTGCTGTTCGGTGGTCTTGGCGTTATAGAACAAATAGTAAGTGCCGCGATCTTCGACGAGGCAAGGCTTGTAGAGTCCGCCACGCTCCCATGCCGCGCCATCTTCGGGGCGCAGACAGGGGGCTTCGCGCTGCCAGTTCATCAGGTCGCGGCTCCAGCATAGCCCGATGACGGCGGGACCGCTCTCAAGGCCCGCGTTCGGATATGCGTGGTAGACACCGAGAAACTGTCCATCGATCTTCTTGAGTTCGCCGGGAGATCGCAACTGATTCTCGCGCACAATCCAGTTCATGGCGACGTTGTGGCGCGTGATGGGAGACGCGGGATCGCGTTTCAGTATGCAACCCAGACGCGACCAATCGAGCAGGTTCGAACTTCGTGCCAGGCCGGTTTGATATCCCGCGCCATCGTACCCGACGTAGGTCATATAGAAATGACCGTCGTGCCTGAACACGAAAGGGCAATCGACGGTGAGGCTGTCGAAGGCACCTTTCTCTTTGGACGCGGAGAGCACCAGCTTGCCGTATTTGAACGGCGTTCGGTAGCGGGTGGGCGGCGCCAGAGATGCCACGGCACCCGCGAGAAGCTGGCGGCGAGTCAACATCCGTTAGAAGGTCTTGAGGCGAATGTTGCGGGTCTCTATTTTCATGGCGGCGTTGGTGACGTGGAGCTGGATGCCTATCTCGCCATCCATTTTGCGGCCGGCTTTATCGTCATCGACCAGCACGCACATCACGCGGCCGTTGATGAGCTGGATGAGAGTGTTGCCGCGGGCGATGATGTGGAGATCGTTCCAGTCATCGACCTTGATGACGTTCTTGAGGTCATCGCCAGTGCTGCCGATAGCGCCAACTTTTTTGCCATCGGGAACATAAGCGATCTGGCCGCGCAGGGCGAGGAAGCCGCGGCCACGCTCTTCGTAAATTTGCCCGGTGTATTTCTGCAGGCCGTCGATGTCAGCCTGATAGCCCTTCATGACCCACTTGGCGACTTCGGGCAACTCGACGCTGCGATATTGGACGCCGCTATTGGCGGTCTCGCCGGTGAGCTTATACTGCATCTTGAGTTCGAAATTGGCGGGCGAGCCGCCTTTCCAGATGCAGAAGATATTCTGCTTGGGCTGATGGTCGGCGCGGGTTTCGCCAATCATCACGCCGCCGGCAACGCGCCAGAAATCGGGATCGCAATCCCAGGACTTCATGGATGCGCCATCGAAGATAGATTTGAATCCAGACTCTTCGAGAGCCGGGACTTGGGCATGAAGCCCGGCGCAGAGACACAACGAGAATACGGCGATTCGAATGTTCATAGTGACCTCACTTTGACCCAGCTTCTGTTAGCGGCGGACTCGAGGACGGCGCTGGTGACGTAGTCGGTTTTGAGAGCTTCAGCGAAAGTCGGCGACGCGCTCTTGCCTTCGCCGAGCGCTATCAAGAAATCGGCGGCCTGGTGAATGAAGGAGTGCTCGTAGCCGATCTGCAAACCAGGCACCCACCAATTCTTCATGTAGGGCTGATCGGAATCGGTGATGTGGATGCTGCGCCAGCCGCGGAGTTTGCCTTCATCGCGATGGTCGAAATATTCGAGGCGGTGAAGATCGTGAAGATCCCACTTGATGCTGGCGTGCTCGCCATTGATCTCGAAGGTATAGAGGGCCTTGTGCCCGCGCGCGTAGCGGGTGGCTTCGAAGGTGGCGAGAGAACCATTTTTGAAGCGGGCGAGGAAGAGACTGGCGTCATCAATGGTGACGGGCTGATCCTTCCCGGTGAGGTTGTGCTTTCGAGTCTTGATGAAGGTCTCGGTCATGGCCGTGACCTCATCGATGGGGCCGTTAAGCCACATGGCGGTATCGATGTTGTGGGCGAGAAGGTCGCCGGTGACACCACTGCCGGCGACGCTGGCATCAAGGCGCCAAAGACCTTCGCCGCCTTGCGGAAGTTCGGTCGAAATGGTCCAGTCCTGAAGGAACACAGTGCGGTAGTGAAAGATGCGACCGAGGCGGCCTTCATCGATCAACTGCTTGGCCATGGTGACGGCGGGGACGCGGCGGTAGTTGTACCACACCATGTTCGCGACACCGGCATCTTCGACGGCCTTGACCATAGCTTCGGACTCGGCGGGATTGCGACCGAGCGGCTTCTCGCACATGACCATCTTGCCGGCTTTGGCGGCGGCGATGGCAATTTCGAAGTGGGTGTCGTTGGGGCTGGCGATGTCGATGAGATCGATGTCTTGGGATGCGACGAGCTTGCGCCAATCGGTTTCAAAAGACTCGTAGCCCCATTGGGCGGCGAAGGATTGGGCGCGATCGGGGGAGCGGGCGCAGATGGACTTGAGGACCGGGAGGTAAGGGAGATTGAAGAAATTGGGCGCGGTGCGGAAGGCGTTGGAATGGGTGCGGCCCATGAAGCCGCAACCGATGACGCCGATGTTGAGTTTTTTCATATTCTAATCCCAGCCGTGGGCATCGCGGACGGCGATCATGACGCGGAGCACATCGGTCCAGGTTTTGGGATCGGCCATCACGGCGTTGGGGAACATGCATCCATCCCAACAGATGTGGGCGAAGGCGCGGGTGGGGGCGCCTTTGTCGTCGCGCATCCAGGCGCCGGAATCGCGCACGATGTCGAGCTTGCCGTTGGGATCGCGGGGGAGGCAGTGGCGGCCGGTTTTATCGTGCGAGCCGGAGCCTTTCACGGTGCCGTCATTTTGGGCCACGTGGAAATCGAAAGTCCAAGGGCGCAGGGCGCGGGCCATCTCGCGATAGGCGGCGGCGAGTTTATCGCCTTGCGACCAATCGAAATCCTCGGGCAGCAGACGATCCTCAGGGGCGTTGTAGCCCATGGTGAAAAGCATGGTGTGGGCCATGTCGGCTTGAAATCCGACGGTCTGGGGCATGGCGACCCGCTCGAGCAATTGCACATTGCGACGCCAGCTATGCATGCCGCCCCAGCAGATTTCGCCTTCGGCGGCGAGGCGCTCACCGAAGCTTTCGGCAATGACGCCAGCCTCGCGGAAAGTTTGCGCGATGAGTTTGGTATTGGCGCTGGGATTCTTGGCCCAATCGGCGGGACTGGCGGCGGAATCGATGCGAATCACGCCATACTTGCGGACGCCTAGACCGCGCAGCTTGGTGCCGATGGCGCAGGCCTTCTTCACTTGCGTGAGAAAGCGGGCGCGCTCTTCTTCATTCCCCATGGCGGAGCCGCCACCGGTAGCGCCCCAGACGGGTGCCACGAGCGAACCGGCGCTGAGATTCCGCGTGGTGAGCTTATCGGCGAGGCGGGCGAGATCGTCATCGGAAGAATCGATGCCGGTGTGGGGGAGGGAGAGAAAAAGATCGACGCCATCGAAGCGCGTGCTGCCGACTTGGGCGGCAGACGTGAGGCTGAGCATGGTGTCGAGATCGATGGGAGGCTCGGAATCGGGACCTTTTCCGACGAGGCCCGGCCACATTGCATTGTGGAGGGCGGGTAAGGTGTGGTGAGAGAGCATGGGTTGGGCTTCGCCAGTATATCAAGGGCGAAAGCAATCCACGGAAAGGCGCGAAGAGCGCAAAGAAATCGAGAACTAGGAGCCTTTGGGGAGGAGATGCCCGTGCGCCCGCGCGTCAGCGAAGACGGCTTCGCGACGGATGTGGATGTCGATTTCCTCAATGGTGCAAACGAAGCCAAGTTTGAGAGGCTCGAACGGGATGTTGGCGGCTTTGAGGTGCGTGCGGAGCTCGGCGGCGATCACCAGTTCTTCTTGTTCGCGGACGTGGCGCGCGTCTTGCATCATGGTCAGTTGTGCCATGGCGGCGTGCATGCTGCGTTCGAGGCGGGCAGTGGCACGGGAGACGGCTTCGAATGATGGGACGCTGTTTTTGAGGACGCGAGGGGCGGTGACGGCGGCGTGGAGGGCGGGGTCGCCCATGAGACAGTTAGCGTCGCGGGTGAAGTGGCCGGCGGAGAAGACGTTTTCGCTGAGGGCGAAGCAGCGACCGAGGCGCCAAGCGGCGTCGGCGATTTCCTGGACCACGATTTTCTCGAAAATGTTGGCGGGTTTGCAGTGCTCCAGGAATTGCTGGCAGAGCGCTCTGTAGGCGAGGGCGTCCTCGTTGGGGAGCAGGACGGTTTGGGCGGTCAGGCCGTGCCGGATGGCGTTCAGCTTGGATTTCGACTTGCCGTGAGTGGTGTTCGGGCCGGTGGAATTCAATGAGTTTGCCAGGTTCGCCTTGAACTGCGCTAGTGATGCCGTCATGATTTTCGTGATTCTCCTGATTTAGTTAGAACATGGCAGTGGAGGGGGATTGGGGTGCGGGGAGGGTAAGTGGCTGAGGGGAATGGGGGAGAAAGGTGGGTGGGGGATGTGACTGAGGGAGGTTGACTCTTGGAGTTGGGCCGCGCGCAAGAATACCATTAGGATTGTTTCACGCTTTGGCAAAACGATCACCATGGACACGATGACAGCCGAGCAACGCAGTCGGCGCATGAGCCAAGTGCGGTCGAAAGACACAAAGCCAGAACTCGTTGTTCGCAGGCTGGCCCATGGGATGGGGTTCCGCTATAGGCTGCATGACGACGAGCTGCCGGGCCATCCAGACATGGTTTTTCCGTGCCGGGGTAAAATCATTTTCGTACACGGATGTTTTTGGCACCGACACGGGAAGTGCAAGAATACAAGGTGGCCGAAATCCAGACTCGATTTCTGGAAACCAAAGCTGGAAGGGAACCGCGTCAGAGACATTGCAATTCGAAGGCGGCTGAAAAAGCTCGGATGGGAGGTCCTGGTCATATGGGAATGCCAACTAAAGAATCTCGAGCAAACCGCCGAAGAGATTTACGTGTTTCTAAAAGGCGAAGCTTGAGGTCGGTCGAGCTATTCACGGGAGCGGGCGGACTGGCGCTAGGCATTGAGGCCGCGGGTTTCCGTCACGATACGGTGATCGAACGCGACAAGTATTGTTGCCACACGATCCGCGAGAATCAGTCCCGCGGATTCGAGCCGCTGGCAGGCTGGCGGATTTTTGCGGGGGACGTCAGAGACTTCAACTACGGCGAGATCAAGGGTGAGATCGATCTGTTGGCGGGTGGTCCTCCCTGTCAGCCATTCTCGATCGGCGGCAAGCATAAGGGGCATCAGGACGGACGCGACATGTTCCCCGAGATGGTCAGAGCACTAAGGGAACTAAGGCCCCGAGCTGTTTTAGTCGAAAATGTGAAGGGTTTAACGCGAAAGACCTTCGCGGATTACTTCAGTTACATCACATTGCAGTTGAGTCATCCCGAAATTGTCCAGCGTCCGAATGAAGTTTGGGCCGATCATCGAAGCCGTCTTGAACGTCACCACACCGCGGGAAAGTGGGAGGGGCTTGAATACAACGTAGTGCCCCGGCTTGTTAACGCGGCGAATTTCGGCATTCCTCAAAAGCGCGAGCGGGTTTTCTTCGTGGGTTTTCGATCCGACCTGGGCATCGAGTGGTCGTTCCCCGACGAGACTCACTCTCTGGATGCGCTTCTTGTGGATCAATGGGTAACGGGCAAATATTGGGAGAAGCACAAACTTCCCAAGAAGAGCCGACCTGCGGTGCCGAGCCGATTTGTGTCTCGCATCGGCCGACTAAAGTCACAACGGTCGCTGGGCATTTTCGCGACGGAACCCTGGAAGACGATCCGCGACGCGATTTCAGATTTGCCCGATCCGGAACGGGGAGAAAGCGACATTCCGAACCATATACACAACCCGGGTGCGCGAAGCTATTTGGGGCATACTGGAAGCCCCATCGATGAGCCAGCTAAAGTATTGAAAGCGGGGGATCATGGCGTGCCGGGCGGTGAAAACACTGTCGTGTTGTCCAACGGCCATCTTCGTTACTTTACGGTTCGGGAATCGGCGCGCGTCCAAACGTTCCCCGACGAGTATCTGTTTAACGGCTCGTGGACTGAGTCCATGAGACAACTGGGGAATGCCGTGCCTGTCGAGTTATCCGCGGCAGTAGCCAGCGGTATTCATCAAAGATTGAGCCAACTTCGACATTCTCGGATGCAGCGTGGAATATAACCCGCTGGACAAAACAAATCTCGGGATTAGCGTCCGCGAAGCGCTATTAAAGCAGCAGCCATTGCCGATGGAGCCTTGGCCGATTAAGTTCGCCGGCGCTGGCATTTACACAATATATTATGTTGGCGAATTTGCGCCATACACCAGGATCGCCGAGCAAAATCGACAAGGGAAATTCGATCAGCCTATTTACGTTGGAAAGGCCGTTCCGGCGGGTGCGAGGAAGGGCGGGATCAGAAGAAATGTTGAAAAACCGATTGGGAACCTGCACAGCCGTTTGCGTCAACATGCCCAGTCGATTCGCTCAGCCGAGAATCTCCGAATTGAAGACTTCTATTTCCGATACCTAGAGGTCGACGATATCTGGATTCCGTTGGGCGAGACCTATATCATCGATAAGTTTGAACCGCTCTGGAATAAGGTCGTTGAGGGGTTTGGGATACATACGCCGGGAAAAGGAAGAGCGGGACAGTACACGTCAGCTTGGGATACGCTTCACCCGGGCCGTGCATTATCTTGGGGACTTAACCTGCCCCCCAATCCCAAGACGTCCGCTGGAATTGTACGCGAGATTGAAAATTATCTGAGTTTGCCCGTCGACGAGCAAGCTAAGCTGCCTGTCAAAGAACTTGGCGGGGGGGACGAGGAAGTGCTGGACGAGGAATAAAAATGTCGGCTGCGCGATGTTGCCGACGAAATCGATTCTGGCAGCGACAGAGATCGGGACGAATGTAGAGCCGAGATTTGAGCATGTGGCCGGCAAACCGCTTGCTCACACGCGCGGCGGAGTAGAATAAAGCTGATGTCCGCCGACTTGGTTTCCGTGCGAGTTACCGCCAACCCGGGGGTGCGCTCGGGCCAGCCGATTATTCGTGGAACACGGATTACCGTTTGGGATATTCTTGGATGGCTTGGCGGGGGTCTCAGTGAATCAGCGATTCTGCGCGATTATCCTGAGCTGACGCCGGAGGACATCAAAGCCGCGTTGCAATTTGCGTATCAGCTCAAAGATAAAGTCACACAGTGAAGCTGCTTTTCGACGCGAATCTGTCGCGGAGGATCGTGCCCTTGCTGGCGGATCTGTTCCCTGAATCGTCGCACATTGGGTGGGTTGGGCTCGCAGGTGAAACACCGGATGCAGAGATTTGGGAGTTCGCAAGGCAGCGTGAATTCACGATTGTTACCGCCGATGCAGACTTCCTGCGCCTGTCTGAGCTGCATGGCTCACCTCCACGGGTGATCCGGCTGGAACGCATGGATTACTCCACGGAAATCGCGGCCGATTTGATTCGCCGTTACGCGGTTGCTATTGCCGAATTCGATAGGAGCGCGAGGTCTGTATTGATTTTGCGGAGAAACTAACAGAGATCCTATCTCCACGGCTTCCTCATCTCTGGTCAACAAACTTTGGAATTACTGCAACATCCCGCGGGATGACGGCTTGTCTTACGTCGATTACGATCACGAGCCACGCCATGAGTGCGCTAACGATGTGCTCTACAGACCCGTCGTGAACGGCAAGGTCGTAGGCGGCGAGATCGTTGAAATATAGGTTCCTTTCGGCTGGTCCGCCGGGACCAACACGAGCCAATCGTGATAGTCAGGTGGTTTCACTTCAGGAGTAGTCTTTTACCTTTTCATCCACGAGAGCACTGCGTCGCGCTCTCGCGGCATCTTCAGTTCCGTAAATATCGCAAGAGCTAACGCTAGCTTCTCACTGCTGCCAGCAGGGTCATTTAGTTCTCTCGCCAGCAAGCCCCAATTCGAATAACAGTAAGCCAGGCCGGCGCGGTTCCCGAGGTCCTGGCAGATCGTCTCTTTTTTCTTGTGCAGCGCCATCGCCTCGTCCAGCCTGCCCCAAGCCTGCAGGATGACCGCCTGGTTGCCATAGGCTCGCTGCAGACCGGCGCGGTCCCCGAGTTCCTGGCAGATCGTCTCTTGTTTCTTGTGCAGCGCCATCGCCTCGTCCAGCCTGCCCCAATCCTGCAGGATGAGCGCCTGGTTGCCATAGGTTCGCTGCAGGTCGGCGCGGTTCCCG
>JANYJA010000252.1 GCA_025358575.1 Terriglobia bacterium | reverse complement strand
GATCTGCTCACGGAGAAGAGCCGGCTCGCTTGGCTGGTCTGGAAGCAATCGCTGCGCGATGGCATCGGACACAACAACTGGAGAGAGGGTTTGGACGCGCCGCCGAAGAAGCCCACCGCAGCGCCGCCTTCAGCGGCACTGAAACGAATGTTCCCCGAAGCGACGGATGAAATGTTGGAATGGGCGCGAGGTATGGCGGCGCACCCGCCGACCGGAACCATCAATTGCCTGGGACTGAATGCGAAAGGCGAAATGTCCGGCGTTACCACGACCAGCGGCTTGGCTTGGAAGCTTGCCGGACGCGTCGGAGACTCCCCGCTGATCGGTTCCGGCGTGTTTGTGGACCAGGAAGTAGGCGGCGCGGGCTCCACGGGACGCGGTGAGGAGAATATCCGAATTGTGGGAGCACACACCATTGTCGAAAATATGCGGCATGGCCTGAGCGCCAACGATGCGTGCTTGGATGCGTTGCAGCGAGTGGCGCATAATTTTCAAAACGATCGCGCGAGGCTGCTACAGTTTGATTTAAACTTTTATGCGCTAAGAAAAGACGGGCAATACTGCGGGTCCTCGTTGTGGGATACCGGAGTGGACGGGAATCGGGTGGTGCCCCACCGTTTTGCCGTAAACGATGGCGGCGAAAGTCGCCTGGAAAATTCCGTGTTTTTGTTTCGGCGCTAAATCGCCCGATAATACAGCAAAAATGTGGTCTCAATCATCCTTTTAATTAGATGGGGGTGCGAATGAGAAATAGAATCGGTGATAATACGGAGTTGATCAAGAGCCTGGAATCGTAATGCCTCAGATATTCCATCACAGCAGCAACACGCTTTCGAAGATCAGCATTATCTCGGCGTTGGTAGTTCTGGGCGGCGTTGGTGCCGCGTTGTTCGAGCTGATGGCCGATTCCTCGTATGCGACGAACCAAGGCGTGATGCGCGTCCAGCCAGTGCAGTTCAGCCACTCGCACCATGCGGGGTCCATGGGAATCGATTGCCGCTACTGTCACACCTCGGTAGAAAACGCCGCTTTTGCCAACATCCCGCCCACTAAAACGTGCATGAATTGCCATTCCCAAATTTGGACCAACAGCAAGGAACTGGAAATGGTGCGCGCCAGCTTTCGCAGCGATGAATCGATTCCCTGGGTGAAAGTTCACGATCTTCCGGACTTTGTGTATTTCAATCACAGCATCCATGTGAAGAAGGGAGTGGGATGCGAAACGTGCCACGGGCGCATCGATCAGATGCCGCTGGTATATCAGAAAAATTCGCTCGAAATGCGGTGGTGCCTGGATTGTCACCGCAATCCCGAGCAGTACGTGCGGCCGCCTTCGGAAGTTTTCACCATGGGATACAAACCGCCGGAGGATCAACTGGTTATGGGTGCGCGGCTGGTGAAAGAGAATCACATTCAGAAGCTGGATAACTGTTACACGTGTCATCGATGAGCGAACAAAACGAAAACCTGAATCTGATTTCGATCCGCGCCCGGCTGGACAACGCGCGCGGGAAAAATTATTGGCGGACTCTGGATGAGCTGGCCGGTACGGAAGGCTTTCAGGATTTCCTGCATCGGGAGTTCCCGCGTCAGGCTTCGGAGTGGGAAGACGTGGAGGGCCGACGCAACTTCCTGAAGCTGATGGGGGCGTCTTTGGCGCTCGGCGGATTGAGCGCGTGCACCAAGCAGCCTACTGAAGTGATCATGCCGTATGTGAACGCTCCCGAAGCGCTGGTTCCCGGCAAGCCGCTTTTCTACGCCACGGCGTTCACGCTGAGCGGTGTTGCGGCAGGTGTTCTGGTGGAGAGCCACATGGGCCGGCCCACCAAGATTGAAGGGAATCCGGAACATCCGGCGAGCTTGGGCGCGACCGATGTGATGACGCAGGCTTCGGTGCTAAACCTGTATGATCCGGACCGTTCGCAGACGCTAAATTTTTTGGGCGAGATCCGCTCATATTCATCTTTTCTAGCGGTCTTCAAGGAAGCGCTTGCCGCGCAGTTGCCGAAAGCTGGCGCGGGAATTCGAATTCTAACGGAAACTATCACGTCGCCGAGTCTGGCGTCGCAGATGAAAGATTTGATGACGGCGCTTCCGTCCGTTAAGTGGGTTCAGTATGAGCCGCTGGGCGGTCACTCAACGCGCGCCGGATCGAAGCTCGCATTCGGTTCTTACGCGAACACGATTTATCACTTCGATCAAGCGGACGTGATTCTCTCGGTGGACAGCGATTTTCTAGGTTCCAGTCCGGCCAGTGTTCGCTACGCGCGGGATTTCAGCGACAAACGGCGGGTTCGTGGATCGCAGACGTCGATGAACCGGTTATATGCGGTGGAGACCACGCCGACCAACACGGGCGCGAAAGCGGACCACCGGTTCGCCATGCCGCCATCTCAAGTGGCGACGTTTGTTCGGAGCCTGGCCGCTCAACTCGGTGCGGGCGGGGATGTTCCCCCTACCGGGCGCGAAACGCAGACCCGCTGGATTGGCGCGTTGGTGAAGGATTTGCAGGCGCATTCCGGCGCGAGTCTTGTAATTGCCGGTGAAGGCCAGACGCCGGAAGTGCACGCGCTGGTCCATGCAATCAATTCGACGCTCGGCAACGTGGGCAAAACCGTGACGTTTACCGATCCGATCGAAGCAAACCCAGTGGATCAGATTGAATCGTTGCGGGATCTGGTGCATGACCTGGATGCGGGCGCGGTGGAGCTGCTGGTGATCCTGGGGGGCAATCCGGTATTCAACGCGCCGGCCGATTTTTATCTGAAAGATAAGCTGGCAAAGGCCAAACTGCGCGTGCGGTTGGGCCTTTACGAGGACGAAACTTCAGACTTGTGCCAGTGGCATATCCCCGAGGCGCATGCCTTGGAAAGTTGGGGCGATGCGCGCTCTTACGACGGCACGGTGACCATCATGCAGCCGCTGATTGCGCCCCTGTACCAGGGCCGGTCGATGAACGACTTTCTAAACGCGTTCACGGAGACGCCGGAAAAATCGGGTTACGACACCATTCGCGACTACTGGACCAAGCAGAAACCTGGCGTGGATTTTGAACAGTGGTGGAAGCATTCCGTGCATGACGGTATGGTGGCGGATTCGGCGCTTCCGTCGAAGACGCTGGCCGCGAAAGCTCCGGCGGCAGTGCCAACGGACAACGGCACAGGCGGGCTTGAAATTTCTTTTCACGCCGATCCTTATATCTACGATGGGCGCTTCGCCAACAACGGCTGGCTGCAAGAATTGCCGCGCCCCATGTCGCGTTTGACTTGGGATAATGCGGCGCTGATAAGTCCGGCTACGGCGCAGAAGCTCGAGGTTGAGACTGAAGACCGTGTTGAGCTGAAGCTTGGTGGGCACTCGGTGTGGGCGGCCGTATTGGTGCAGCCGGGACAACCCGATAATTCAGTGGCAGTGCACCTGGGTTTCGGGCGTACTCGCTCGGGAAGAGCGGGTAACGGCGCGGGGTTCGATGCGTTCCGATTGCGGACATCGTACGCGCCGACGTTCGCGACCGGTTTAAGTTTTCGCAAGCTAAACGAGAAGTTTCCACTGGCGCTGACGCAACACCACAGCTTGATGGAAGGCCGCGCGATCGTTCGATCCGCGCCGATTTCCGAGTACATCAGGGAGCCCGAATTCGCGCAAAAAATGAGCGAGGCGCCGCCCAAGGGATTGACGATTTATCCCGAGTCCTTCACGTACACGGGCTACAAGTGGGGCATGGCGATCGATCAGACGGCTTGCATCGGCTGCAATGCTTGCGCCATCGCGTGCCAAGCGGAAAACAACATCGCCGTAGTCGGCAAGGAGCAGGTGATTCACGGGCGCGAAATGCACTGGATTCGCGTGGATCGCTACTACGAAGGCAGCGCCGATAACCCCGCTGTTCACTTTCAGCCAGTCCCCTGCATGCACTGCGAGAACGCGCCGTGCGAGGTGGTTTGTCCGGTAGCCGCGACGGTGCACGATCAAGACGGGCTGAACAGCATGGTTTACAACCGTTGCGTTGGCACCCGCTACTGTTCGAATAACTGTCCCTATAAAGTTCGCCGCTTCAACTTTCTGCTATTCACGGATTGGGAGACGGAAAGCGTCAAGCTGCAGAAAAATCCGGATGTGACGGTGCGCAGCCGCGGCGTGATGGAGAAGTGCACGTACTGCATTCAGCGCATTAACTACGCCAAGATCGCGGCCGAGAAAGACGACCGGAAAGTGCGCGATGGTGAAATCGTGACGGCGTGCGAGGCGGTGTGCCCAACCCATGCGATTACGTTCGGCGACGAGAACGATCCCAACAGCCGTGTGCGAAAACTGAAGGACGAGAAGTTGAATTACGGGTTGCTGGCAGATTTAAATACGCGGCCGCGCACTACTTATCTGGCGTCGCTGCGCAATCCCAACCCTGAGATCGAGGCGAGCTAGGTTGATTGAACCCGTAGAACTACCCACTAAAATTGGAATCGGTCCGCTGCTCGGTCCAGGCCAGAATCTGGCGTCGGTATCGGACAAAATTTCTGGCGTCGTTTTAAATCGCAAGACCACGCTGGGCTGGATCGCCGGCCTATTCGTTTCGTTCATGCTAATGCAGGGATTGCTGCTAGGCGCCGGCGTTCTGTTTCTTAAGGGCGTGGGCGTGTGGGGCATCAACATTCCGATTGGCTGGGGATTCGCGATCGTCAACTTTGTGTGGTGGATTGGAATCGGTCACGCCGGAACGTTGATCTCGGCCATCCTACTATTGCTGAACCAATCCTGGCGGAATTCCATTAATCGTTTCGCTGAAGCCATGACGATGTTCGCCGTGGCGTGCGCGGGAATGTTTCCGGTTCTGCATATGGGCCGACCGTGGCTGGCTTACTGGCTGTTCCCGTACCCGAACACGATGAACATTTGGCCGCAGTTCCGCAGCCCGCTGGTGTGGGACGTGTTTGCGGTTTCAACGTACGCGACTATTTCGCTGGTCTTCTGGTATGTCGGTTTGATTCCCGATCTGGCTACGTTGCGCGACAAAGCGACTAAGAGATTTCACCAAGTCACGTTTGGGGCGTTAGCGCTGGGTTGGCGCGGTTCCGCGATGCACTGGGTCCGTTACGAGCAAGCTTCTCTGTTACTTGCGGGGCTCGCTACGCCGCTGGTCGTTTCGGTTCATACCATCGTCAGCTTCGACTTCGCTGTGTCTATTGTTCCCGGCTGGCACACCACCATCTTCCCGCCGTACTTTGTCGCGGGTGCCATCTACTCGGGTTTCGCGATGGTGTTGACACTCATGATTCCCGTCCGGCAGTTCTACGGGTTGAAAGACCTGATTACGGTGCGGCATTTGAACAACATGGCGAAAGTCACGCTGGCGACCGGGTTGGTCGTGGCCTATGGCTACATGATGGAGCTGTTCTTCTCGTTCTACAGCGCCAGCACCTACGAAGGTTTCATGATGCACAACCGGATGTTCGGCCCTTACGGCGGATTCTATTGGGCGCTGATCACCTGCAACATCGTGACGCCGCAGTTCCTCTGGTCTAAGCGCGTGCGCACCAACGTCCCGATTCTGTTCGTGATTTCCCTCATCGTGAACGTGGGCATGTGGCTAGAACGCTTCGTCATCGTGGTTACAAGTCTGCATCGCGACTTCTTGCCATCGTCATGGGGAATGTACTACCCCACAGTTTGGGACTTCGCCGTGTTCTTCGGAACCATCGGCCTGTTCCTTACGCTCATCTTCCTCTTCATTCGCGTGCTGCCGATGATTTCCATCTTTGAAATTCGCATGCTGCTGCCAGCTCAGCGCGTAAAGGAGCCGGTGAAATGACGGAGATGGCCCCTTCCTCCGCGATTTACGGCGTCATGGCCGAATTCGAAACACCCGGTCAATTGGTTGAGGCGTGCAAGAAAGCGCGCGCCGAAGGCTACCGGCGGATGGACGCGTACACGCCCTATCCGGTGGAGGAACTGCACGACGTTTTGCATCTCCACGACCATCGTGTCTCGCTGTTCGTTCTGCTTGCGGGCCTCTTCGGCGCGGCGGGCGGTTACAGTCTCCTCTACTACTGCTCGGCGATTTCTTATCCCCTAAATGTCGGCGGACGCCCGCTCAACAGCATTCCGATGTTCATCCCCATTACGTTCGAGTGCACAATTCTTCTAGCCGGCTTGACCGCGGCCATCGGGATGATCGTGTTGAACGGGCTGCCGAAGCCGTATCATCCCGTGTTCAACGTTGAACGTTTCGTGAATGCGTCGCGCAACCGGTTTTTTCTTTGCATCGAATCTACAGATCCGCTGTTTGATCGCGATGGCACTGCAAGATTTCTGGAGTCTTTGGATCCCGACGAGGTGGCTGAAGTTGCCCACTAATTTCTGGAGCAAGCCCATCCTCGCCTTCGGGTTCGCCGCCATATTGACGGGATGCCGTCAGGACATGCACGACCAGCCGAAGTATAAACCGCTCCGCCACAGCGATTTTTTTGAAGATGGCCGCACCTCCCGCCCGCTGCTTGCGGGGACGGTGGCGCGCGGCGAAATGCACGACGATGTCGCCTTCTTCACGGGCAAAAACGGTAAAGACGATATCGACGTATTTCCGATTGCCATCGACAAGACTGTGATCGAGCGCGGGCATCAGCGCTTCGATATCTATTGCAGCCCCTGCCATGGCCGCCTCGGAAATGGTCTTGGAATGATCGTGCGCCGCGGATTCAAGCAGCCTCCTTCGTATCACATCGACCGGCTTCGTCAAGCGCCAGTCGGCCATTTCTATGACGTCATCACCAACGGCTACGGCGCCATGTATAACTACGCCGCGCAGATCGCGCCGCGCGACAGGTGGGCCATTATCTCCTATATCCGAGCCCTCCAGTACAGTCAAAACGCCAATGTCGGTGAACTGCCGCCCGGCATGAAAGCCCAGCTTCCCTCCATGGATAAAGTCGCTCCTCCAAGTGCGGTTTCTTCGCCTGAGATTAAAGGCTCATCGGAACAGCCAAACATTCCCAAGGGCACGCCTGCAACGCCGATGGGAGAAGCGAAATGACACCAAACGCCTACACCATTCCCGATGCCTTGCGTGGGAAGATGCAGCGGTACCAGGGCATGGCCCTTGTTGTTGGCGTTATCGGCTTGCTGCTGTGCGCTCTCGGGTTTGTGATGAGTCCGGAGCAGTTGCTCCGCTCCTACTTAGTTGGATATTTTTTTTGGACGGGGCTGGCGCTGGGGTGCCTGGCGCTGCTGATGATGCAATATTTGTCGGGCGGGGCCTGGGGTCTCGTAATTCGGAGGACGCTGGAATCGGCTACCCGAACGCTGCCGTTGATGGCGCTCTTATTTCTGCCCCTGGCATTCGGCGTAAGAACTCTGTATCTTTGGGCGCACCCGGGCATCACCGCAACCGACGCCGTAATTCGCGACAAAAGTTTCTATTTGAACGTGCCGTTCTTCCTGGTTCGCGCGGTGTTGTATTTCATCATCTGGCTGACTCTGACCCAGTTTCTAAACAAATGGTCGCTCGACGAAGATCGCGAAGGCGGCCAGCTCTGGGCTAAGAAACTGGAGACGCTCAGTGCGCCAGGGCTTCTGATTTTTGTCCTCACCATCACGTTCGCTTCAGTGGATTGGATCATGTCTCTGGACCCGCATTGGTTCTCGACTATATTCGGTCTGCTAATTCTTGTGGGGCAAGGCCTCTCGGCATTTTCGTTCGTCATCGCCGTCACGATTTTGCTGGCGATGGTGCCCCCGCTCTCGGGAGTGATTTCGAAAAAACACCTGCACGACTTGGGCAAACTTCTGCTCGCCTTTGTGATGCTGTGGGCGTATCTTTCCTTCTCGCAGCTCATCCTGATCTGGTCTGGCAACCTTCCCGAAGAGATTCCGTGGTACATCAACCGATTGAATGGCGGCTGGCAGTGGATTGGGCTCGCACTTTTGTTGTTCCACTTCATTTTTCCGTTTCTCATGCTGCTCTCGCAGTCGCTGAAGAAGAATCCCAAGGCGCTGGCTTCGGTCGCCGTCTGGGTAATCTTTCTGCGAATTGTCGATGTGTTCTGGTTGGTGCAGCCGAACTTCGACAAGGCGGCATTTCGAATGAGCTGGATGGATTTCGCCGCTCCGCTCGGCATTGGCGGACTTTGGCTCGCGTTCTTCCTCTATCAACTGCGGCAGCGTCCGCTGCTCCCGGTGAACGCTCCCGATTTAGAAAAGGCTTTGGCTCATGGACGACCTCACTAAGCACGAACACGAACCGGCTGAACCGGCAAATCCGAATGTCGCCTATGAGCACGGGGATGTCAACGTCTTCGCAATTTCGAAGTTTGGAATTGGGCTCACGATCGGCACGGTGATCGCGGTGATGGCGATGTGGGGATTGTTTGATTGGTTCTATCACCAGGGCAACCCGGCTGTCGAAGACGTTCCGCAACGGATTCTGAGCGAACGCCCGACAGTGCCGCCCGAGCCCCGTTTGCAAGTGCGGCCGAAGATCGAAATTAAAGAGCTGCGCGAAAGCGAGGACAAGTTCCTCACGACTTACGCGTGGATCGATCCCGACAAAGGGATCGTTCGCATTCCGGTGGAAAAAGCCATCGATCTGATGGCCGCGAAGGGCTACAAGTCGCGCCCGGTGGCTCCCGGTCTTGAGACCGACGGCTTCCGTATGCTGCCCTCGAAATCGAGCAGCGGGCGCACCATGGAAAAACAAGGCCAATGAAACTCCGGCTGACATTCTGCTTGGCCTTGTTGGGTTGCGCGGGCGTTCTTGGGGCGCAGGACCTTTTGAATATGAAGGGCCTTGATCGCCCAGCTCCGCTCAAGGATGTGGGCATCGATCAAAAGCTGGATTCGCAGATTCCGCTCGATGCCACGTTTCGCGATGAAGCGGGGCGCACCGTCAAGCTGGGCGAATATTTCGGCAAGCGCCCGGTCATCATGGCGCTGGTTTATTACCAGTGCCCCATGCTTTGCAATCGCGTGCTCGATGGCCTGGTGAGTGCCTTGCGAATCCTATCGTTCGACCCCGGCCAGGAATTTGACGTGGTTGTGGTGAGCTTCGATGCGCGTGAACAGCCGCCGCTGGCCCAGGCCAAGAAGGAAGCTTACTTGAAAGCGTACGGCAGACCGCAGACCTCAGGCGGATGGCACTTTTTGACAGGCGATCTGAATTCTATCCACGCCCTGACGAAGTCAGTTGGGTTTCGCTACACCTGGGATGCGCATAGCAACCAATTCGCGCACGCTAGCGCAATTATCGAGATTACTCCGCAGGGCCGCGTTTCCAGTTATTACTACGGCGTTGAGTTTCCGCCGAAAGACATGCGTTTGGGTTTAATTCAGGCTTCACAGAACAAGATTGGATCGCCGGTCGATCAGATTCTGCTGTTTTGTTTTCACTACGATCCCACCACGGGCCGGTACACACCAGTGGCCATGAATATCTTGCGGCTGGCGGGCGGCGCCACGCTCCTCCTGCTGGGGGGATTCGTTTTCGTGATGCTGCGACGGGACAGTAACGAAGGACAGCGCGCAGCGTAAAATATGCAACCGAAACAACTTTCGTTTTTGCCGGATCAAGCCTCCTCGATCGCAGGGTCGGTAGATGGCCTCTATGCCTTCCTGGTGCTGGTCACCGCTTTCTTCTCGCTGCTGATCGCTTTCTTAGTCGTATTCTTCGCGGTTAAATACCGGCGTCGCAGCGACGACGAGTTTCCGCAGCCCATTCACGGCTCGCTTCTGCTTGAGATCGTATGGTCCGTAATCCCGCTGGGAATTTCAATGGTGATTTTCGGATGGGGGGCCAGTATTTTCTTTAAGGAATCGCGCCCGCCCGCGGATTCACTGGAAATCTATGTCACGGGTAAGCAGTGGATGTGGAAACTGCAGCACATGGAAGGGCAGCGCGAAATGAATGAGCTTCACATCCCCGTGAATCGGAACATCAAGCTCACCATGACGTCCGAAGACGTAATCCACGATTTCTTTGTTCCCGCGTTTCGCACCAAAGCCGACGTGGTGCCCGGCCGGTACACGACTGAGTGGTTTCGTCCCACGAAAGTCGGCCAGTATCATATTTTCTGCGCTGAGTATTGCGGGACACGCCATTCCGGGATGATCGGGACCGTGTATGTAATGGAGCCTTCGCAGTACGAAGCGTGGCTTACCGGCGGCGGCGCGCAAGGCACGATGGCGCAGAAGGGTGAAGCGCTTTTTCAGCAACTGGCCTGCGTCAACTGCCATCTCACCGACGGGCATGGGCGCTGTCCAAATCTGGTGGGCGTCTTCGGAAGCGATGTAAAACTAAAGGGCGGCGCGACCGTGAAAGCCGATGCCGCCTATGTTCGGGAATCGATTTTGAACCCTCAGGCCAAAATTGTCGACGGCTATGAAAATATCATGCCGACGTTTCAAGGCTTGGTAACAGAAGATGGCGTGCTGGAACTTATCGAATATGTGAAGTCGATCGGCGCCAAGGATGCAGCGAATTCGGGAACCACCGGGGGATCGACAACTGGAGCGCCAGCGGCGGTTCCCACTAGTAAAGGTCCACCGCCGATCAGTCCGACGCAGACCTTGCCATCAACCGCGAAGCCGGCGGCGGGGAGCATGAAGTAGGGAAAGCCTAAGCATATGATTACCGCAACTGAACCAGTCGTAGCACCAAAAACTTATCTGAATGCGGAGTACGGCGCCAAAAGCTGGCTGCTGACCAAAGATCACAAACGCATCGCTCTCCTGTACCTGGTATCGGTCACGCTGTTTTTCTTCCTCGGCGGAATCATGGCCGTGCTCATCCGCATCGAACTCGCGACGCCAGCGGGCGATCTGGTCCAATCGAACACTTACAACAAGCTGTTCACTATGCACGGCATCCTGATGATTTTCTTCTTCCTGATTCCGTCCATCCCAGCCGTCCTGGGTAACTTCTTAGTTCCGCTGATGATCGGCGCCAAGGACCTAGCGTTCCCCAGAATTAATCTTCTGAGCTGGTATATCTACGTGATCGGCGGGTTCTTCACTCTGTACGTGCTTTTCACTGGCGGCGTGGATACAGGCTGGACTTTCTATACTCCTTTCAGCACCACTTATTCGAATACGTACGTAACGGCGACCGCTATAGGAATTTTCATCGTCGGCTTCTCGTCGATCCTGACCGGGCTGAATTTCATCGTCACCATCCACCGCATGCGCGCCCCGGGGATGACGTGGTTCCGTCTCCCGCTTTTCATTTGGGCGCACTATGCGACCAGCGTCATTCAGATTCTCGGCACGCCGGTAATCGCCGTAACTATTCTCCTGCTGGCCTTGGAACGAGGCTTCCACATCGGTTTCTTCGACCCCGCGCAGGGAGGCGATCCTGTATTATTTCAGCATCTCTTCTGGTTCTATTCGCATCCGGCCGTGTACATTATGATCCTTCCGGCCATGGGCGTAACCAGCGAGATCATCACCACGTTTTCGCGTAAGGCGCCGTTCGGCTACAGTTTCATAGCGATGTCGAGCGTCGCCATCGCGGTTTTCGGCTTCCTGGTCTGGGGGCATCATCTGTTTGTCAGCAGCCAGTCGGTATATGCCGGAATGGTCTTCTCCGTACTCAGTTATCTGGTCGCGATTCCCTCGGCGATCAAGGTGTTCAACTGGACCGCAACCATGTACAAAGGGTCCATCAGTTTGAATACTCCGATGCTATACGCCATCGGGTTCATCGGTCTGTTCACTATCGGGGGCTTGACCGGATTGTTTCTGGCGGCCCTCGGCATGGACGTTCATTTGACTGATACCTATTTCGTCGTCGCGCATTTCCACTACATCATGGTAGGCGGGGCGATCATGGGTTATCTCGGCGGCCTGCACTTCTGGTGGCCCAAGATCACGGGCAAGATGTATCCCGAAAACTGGGCGCGTGTTTCAGCCATCGTGATCTTCTTGGGATTCAATCTGACTTTCTTTCCGCAGTTCATCCTGGGTTATCTCGGGATGCCCCGGCGGTATCACGTTTACCCGCCCGAATTTCAGGTGTACAACGTTCTCTCTTCGGCCGGCGCGACGGTTTTGGGAGCGGGTTACCTGCTGCCGTTTATCTATTTCTTTTGGTCGTTGAAGTACGGCAAGCCCGCCGGGCCTAACCCCTGGAATGCCGCTGGACTCGAATGGCAGACGCAGTCTCCGCCGCTGCCGGAAAACTTCGTGATCACTCCGGTGGTCACCGAAGAAGCACACACATTTTCACATCGGGAGGGCGTCGAAGTTGGCTGATCTTCACGTAGCTCATACCCACGCCCATCCATCCGGCGTGGAGCATCATTTCAATAGCGCCGCCCAGCAGAAGGATGCTTCCACCGTCGGTATGTGGGTATTCCTGGTCACCGAAATCATGTTCTTCGGCGGCCTCTTTCTGACTTATGTGGCCTATCGTCATGCCTATCCGTTGGCGTTTGCGGCAGCCAGCGAGAGGCTCGACATTCGCCTCGGCGCGTTCAATACTGCGGTTTTGATTTTCAGCAGTCTGACCATGGCCCTGGCGGTCCATGCCGCTGCTGTCGGCTCTTCGAAGAAAGTGCTGGTTGGGTTTTTGATCTTAACGTTGGTGCTGGGCTGCGTGTTTCTTGGAGTCAAGTCTGTCGAGTATTACGACAAGTACGAGAAACACGAAATTCCGGGTCCTAACTTCGAATTTCACGAAGGTGCCGACCCTGCCCACGCAACACTCTTCTTCTCGCTCTACTTCGGGATGACGGGGCTCCACGCCTTCCACATGATTATCGGGGCCGGCTTGCTCCTATTTCTGATTGTGCAAAGCGCGCGTGGTAAGTACACTACAGCTTGGCACACACCCGTCGAGATGACGGGTCTATACTGGCACTTCGTTGATATAGTCTGGATATTCTTGTTCCCTCTGCTGTATCTGATTGACCGACACCTGAAATGATATGACCGGCCACATCGTACCGAAAAAAGTCTACTATTTGATCTTTCTCACGTTGATGGTGATGACGGCTATCACGACGGCCGTTGCCTTCGTGGATCTAGGCAGGTTCAATATTGTTGTCGCCATGGCGATCGCCATTTTCAAGGCGTCGCTGGTGGTGTTGTTCTTCATGCACGTGCACTACAGCACCAAGCTGACGAAGATGATTGTTGCGGCGGGAGTTTTCTGGCTAGCGATCATGCTGTTGATGACGATGAGCGACCTGCTGACTCGCGGTTGGATGGGCGTCCCGGGGCGGTAGGGCGTCTCCAAATAGCTCAGGGGTCTATTTTCCCGCGCTTAAGATGGTGGGATGAGCCAAGAGAACATTTGCTTTTCAGCCGAAGGGAACATCGCGCTGATCACCCTGAATCGGCCGCAACGCCGAAACGCACTTTCGCTGGCGCTAATGCAGGAGTTGATTGACTGCCTGACGGTGATCGGCGGGCGGCGCGATCTGCGCGTGGTGATCCTGGCTGCGGCGGGCAAAGTCTTCTCGTCTGGACACGACCTTTCGGAGATGGTCGGCCGCGATAGGGACGAATACCGGCGCCTGTTCGGCGTCTGCACGGAACTGATGGCGAAACTGCAATCGATTCCGCAGCCCGTAATCGCCGAGGTCCAGGGTATCGCCACGGCCGCCGGATGCCAGCTCGTGGCCACTTGCGATCTGGCCATCGCCGCTGAAGAAGCTGCGTTTGCCACGCCCGGCGTTAGGATCGGACTGTTCTGCACCACCCCCATGGTGGCTCTCAGCCGCGCGGTCGGGCGCAAGCGCGCGCTCGAGATGTTGTTCACGGGCGAACCGATCGACGCGCACACAGCCGCCTATTGGGGTCTCGTGAATCGGGTGGCCGCGGCAGGCCAGTTGCGCGCGGAGACGCTCAAACTCGCTGGGCGCATCGCCGACGCGAGCGATCTGGTGTTGGCACTAGGCAAGCAAGCCTTCTATACGCAGATCGATTTGGATCAGCCGAAAGCCTACGTCTACGCCAAAGAGGTGATGAGCGCGAATGCAATCGCGCACCATGCGCAGGAAGGCATCTCGGCTTTTCTGGAGAAACGCACTCCTTGCTGGACCCCCGTGGACAGGTAAATCGCGTGCCCAGAAGAACAGCTCGGGTTCCACAACAAACCATTTCCTCCGAGCAGGCCGCGAACTGCGTGCGATCCGGCATGTGGCTCGATTACGGAGTGTCCCTGTGCCAGCCCGACGTGTTCGACAAAGCGCTCGCCGCCCGGAAAGAGGATTTGGAGAAAGTAAAGATCCGCTCCTGCCTCTCAATGAGGCCGCGGGCGGTGGTGGAATGCGATCCGGACGGCAAACATTTCTTCCTATTTAGCTGGCACTTCTCCGGCTACGACCGGAGAAAACACGATGCCGGACGCTGCAATTACATGCCGCTCAACCTCGGAGAGGTGCCGGACTACTACCGCCGGTTTCTCGATCCCGTGGACATCGTAGTTCTGAAAACATGTCCCATGGACGAGCACGGCTACTTCAACTTCAGCGCCGCCAATCTCTGGCACCGCGCGGTGATTGAACGCGCCAGGACGGTCATTATCGAGGTGAGCCAGAGCTTGCCCTATGTTTACGGGGACGAAAACGGCGTTCACGTCAGCGAGGTCGATTACATTGTCGAAGGCGATAACGAACCGGCGCCAGAACTGCCGAATCCCCCGCCAAACGAAGTCGACCGAGCAGTTGCGCGCCGAATCGCCGCTGAGATTGAGGACGGCTCCTGCGTGCAGATCGGCATCGGCGGCATGCCTAACGCGGTCTGCGCGTTGCTTCTCGAGAGCGGCGTCCGCGATCTTGGCGTGCATACCGAAATGCTGACCGATGGCATCGTGGAGCTCTATAAAGCGGGCCGTGTCACAGGCACCGAAAAGACGCTGAACCCCGGCAAGATCGTCTACACATTTGCACTTGGTTCGAGTGGTATGTATGCAACCATCGATCGCAATCCGGATTTCCACTGCTTCCAGGTCGACTACACCAATTCGCCCCACATCATCATGCGGAATGAACGGATGATCTCGATCAACAACACGACTCAGATCGACTTGCAGGGTCAGGCCGCCTCCGAATCGGACGGCCACCGGCATATCAGCGGCACCGGTGGGCAGCTGCAGTTCGTGCGCGGCGCGTATGCGTCGAAAGGAGGCAAGTCGTTTATCTGTCTCGCATCCACCTACGACAAGCGCGGTGAACGCCGCAGTCGCATCGTCCTCGAGTTGACACCAGGCAACGTCGTCACCACGCCGCGCTCCGACGTGATGTATATCGTTACCGAATACGGCATGGTCAACCTCAAAGGAAAGTCAGTCGCCGAACGCGCCATGGCGCTCATCTCCATCGCCCATCCAGACTTCCGCGAACATCTTGAGCGGCAGGCATATGAGAACCGCCTCATTCCGCATGGTTGCTCGTTCTGACCACGCTTACCACCCCGCGATTAGGGCTCTTCAGTAGCAGGCTGGAAACTCTTAAGAATACTCCGCACGTAGTTTTGCGTCTCGGGAAAGAGGGGAATCCCTCCCGCGGCATCCACATTTGCGGGGCCCGCGTTGTAGGCGCCCAGCACCCGATTCAGGTCGCCCGAGTACCGCTTCATCAGCTGGCTCAAAAGTTTCGCGCCCGCATCGATATTTTCCTGAGGATCGAACGGATCGCTCACCCCGAATTGGGTAACGGTCGCTGGCATCAACTGCATTAATCCCTGAGCCCCTTTACTGGACACGGCGCAAGGCCGAAAGGCCGATTCCTGCTGAATTACGGCGCGCAGCAAGTCGGAATG
Organism: Terriglobia bacterium; assembly: GCA_025358575.1. GTDB lineage: Bacteria > Acidobacteriota > Terriglobia > Bryobacterales > Bryobacteraceae > JANYJA01. Next base: position 20,209 of record JANYJA010000252.1, on the reverse strand, counting down.
AACTCCATGAGCGGTAGCCGCGATATTCAACATAGGTCGAAGCTGAAATTCAGTGAGCGCGGCGCACGACGGGGTGGCGGCCTCCGTCGCTACCGGGTCGCTCGGGAACACAAAGAACCCCCCTGGAGCGGGCGTCGCGATTCCGGCTTGACGGCGGATGGCTTCTCCCTGGCGCGAAACCGACGCTCTCTGGCTGGCCAGTGACGCCTCCATATCGGGCGACTGCGCCGCAAGCGCAAATGAAAACACGAGGAATACGATAAGCCCAAAAACATTCATCAATGTGTATATCGGCAGGTTCCCCGGCAAACCGCACAAAGAATTGCTAAAACTTCCTCACCACACCGCCGATATCACAATAGGCAGGAGCGTTTATGGAAATCACGCATCTCAACTCGGCTAGGTTTAATGGACCAGCCTCCCTTGCGGCGCCAAAACCTGAACAAGGCAGTCAGAACCGTCAGCTGGCGCAGGCCGTGCGCTCTCTAAATCAAAATCAGTACGCCAACTCGGGTCGCGAACTCAGTTATTCAATCGACAGTCAGACGCGCCAGCCGGTGGTCCGGATTATCGATTCCAATACCAAGGCCGTGTTAGAGCAGTTGCCTTCTGAGGATGTGCTTCGGCTGGCGCAGTACTTCGCTCGAACAGCCCCCGCGGAAAGTACTCAAAAACAGGCGCCGCCGAACCGATAAGTGTTTTGGAGACAACGCCTTCATGACTAATACTATCAACGCTTATCTGGAACAAAAGATTCTCTCGGCCGACCCAATCGAGACCGTACGGATGTTGTATCAGGCCGCAATCATCCGCACGCGGGACGCACGCCGTTGCCTTGCAGAAGGAAGTGTTTCAGAAAGAACGCGGTACGTCAATCAGGTGTTTGACATTCTGAATGAACTTAACCTGTCTCTGGATTATGAAAGAGGCGGGGACCTTAGCATCCAACTAGCGCGGCTTTACGATTACATGCAGCGTCGGCTCCTTGAGGCGAACAGCGGGCAGGCGGACGTGCCGTTGGCCGAAGTGATCGCCCTGCTTTCCACGGTGGGCGAGGCGTGGGAAATTTTGGCCAAAGGCGCTGAACCCCCGCCGTCGAATGTCCGAGAGTGGTCTTCAGCTCCCGTTGTCATCGAGATGGAAAGCTACTCGCCTCAACGCCGCTCTCTATAATTTGGGCGAACGGCCGGCTTTGGCTTTGTGGCGCGGTGCCGCGTTGAGTCCGTCGGCGATCAGCTTCGCTAACCCTAAGCCGCCCTGCGCGCTCAAACTGTGCGCAAGCTGTTCCTCGGCCAGCTCCATAGCCGATTCCCCGGCTTGATCGTCCCCGGTTCCCATCCACCCTTCCGAGCCGCTCGATCGCATCTGCTTCAGCATCTGTCCGATAAGGAGCGACTCGAACTGCTGCGCGGCTTCCACCGCTTTTTGGGGATCGTCTTTGTGGGCCGGTTTCACGCTTGGAACGGGAACGCCAGCCTCGGTGCTTTCGATTCTCATGCCTAGATAACCTCCAATTCCGCTTCGAGCGCCCCCGCGGCACGAAGATTCTCCAGAATGGCGATAATATCCCGCGCTGTAGACCCGATTGCGGTCAGGGCGTGGACTAATTCGTCGACTGTGGCACCGTCCTTCAGGACTATATTGCGAGCTTTTTCATCCTTGACGCCGACGGCAACCTGGGGAACCACTTCCGTGGTTCCGGTCGAAAGAGCGGGCGGCTGCGAAACCGCAAAACTCGTCTGGATTTCAACCGTCAGATTGCCATGCAGAATCGCCACCGGGCGGATATGGACGTCCTTGCCAAGCACGATGGTCCCAGTGCGTTCGTTGACCACGATTTTCGCGGGGCGATCCACTTCGACGGTAATGTTCTCAAGCTCCGCCATAAACTCCGTATTGCGATTGAAATAGAGCTTCGGGACCACAACGCGCACCAGCGCGGCGTTTTCCGCATGAGCTGGAGTGGCTTGATCCGCGCCGAATTTCTTGTTCACGGCTTCGGCGATGCGAGCGGAAGTTGTGAAGTCAGCCTCGCGCAACTGCAAGGCTACGTGATTTCCTGGGTCTACCGAAGGTGGCGCACGCTCCACAATGGCTCCGTTCGGTACTCGTCCTACAGTGGGGTGATTCACGGTCTGGCCATTGCCTGTCTTACCCACGGAAAACCCGCCGGTGACTACCGCGCCTTGGGCCACGGCGTAAACCTGGCCATTTACCCCGCGCAGACTCGTTAAAACCAGCAATCCACCTTGAAGATTAGGAGCATCGCCCAGCGCGGCGGCGGTTACATCGATTCGGGTTCCAGGTTGCGCGTAAGGGGGGAGCGTCGCGGTCACCATAACGGCGGCGGTGTTCTTTACTGTGAGCGAGTTGGGCTGTACCGAAACTCCCATGCGCTCCAGCAAATTGGTCAAGCTCTGCACTGGGAAGACACTCTGCCTGCGGTCGCCCGTGCCGGCCAGTCCCACTACGAGGCCGTACCCGAGAAGCTGGTTATCGCGCACGCCTTCGAAGTTGACCAGGTCTTTGAGACGGGTCGCGCCAGAAGCGGTGAAATTGAAGAGCGGCAAACTGAGCAGCAGTGCAAGGGGCTTCATGCGGGCACGTTTAGAAAGGCAACAGGCCCAGCAATAGACGATAGAGGAACATGGGACGCCGAACCGAATCATTGATGACACCTTTTCCGCTGATATTCACTTCGAGTTGGGCGATGCGCGACGAGTTGACCTGGTTGCTCGTGGTGATATCTTCGGGACGCACCACTCCGCGCACGGTGATTAGCTGATGCTCTGAATTGACCAGCACGTTTTTTGTGCCTTCGACTACCAGATAACCGTTCGGAAGCGTCTGCACAACGCGAGCTGTAAGAGTCGCGGACAAAGTGGTGGAACGCGTCGTGGTGCCCTGGCCAGCCAAGCTGGACTGTCCTGAAAGACTCGTGAGATCGGCGAGACGGCCCGCGACTTTTGTGGGTCCCGCGAGGGCTGTGATGGAATTTTTAGCGCTGGACGTTCGGGCTGTTTTGGTGGTTCCATTGGCGACGGCCGAGGCGTTTTCGGACACTACAATAGTCAGCAAGTCGTCAATCTGGCTGGCGCGAAGATCGCTCCCGAGATTGCCCAACCGCGAGCCCGGCGACCATAGTGAGCCCGGGGAAGAGGCTTCATTAGTATCGGAGCGATGAACCGCATCCTTTACGTACTCATCCAGCGGCGATGGGGTATGCACCTTTTCTCTCTTTTTGGCGTCCAAGCCGGAAGCGACTAGCAGGGCGGCTGCGGCGAGAAGCGCAATTTTCATGGTCGCAGGGTGTCTCCAACGCTCACTTTTCCCTTACCGGATACCTGCGCCATAAAAGTCTTTCCGCTCGTAATGTTCCGCACTGGAATGGTCTGCCCGAGTTTCCCCGGGGCTTCGGATCGCGCTTCAAACTGCAGATGAGCTCCGCCTTCCTGAACGCTCACGGTAACGCGGTCGCCACGAGCCACATCGCCTGCCGCCTCTTTGGATCGAAGTGCAAAGGCCGATGGCGGGATGACGGCGCCGGCCTGAACCGAACGCACCAGCATGCGCCCTATAAGATCTTCGACTGCGTTGCCTGCCGATGGCCCATCCGGGAAGCCGGTGCTGGCTTCGATGCGGACCTGTCCCGCTTTCAGTTCCACGCCCGGTCGCAGATCAACCACGGCGACGGGGCGGTTTACGGTTGCCTCAATCTTGACGCGTGCCCATATAGGAAAACGGCGACCGCTAGCGGTTAAGATGTGCCCTCGCCAGAGCACCGCGATCTTCGGGCTTGCGGGAGGCGGTGTGGTCAGTCCGGTTCTGGGAAACTCGATTGTGCCAGCAGGCACGGGGTATCGCATGAGATCGACAGTTTCAATGTGGGCGCTGGCGATCCCGAGCGCCGACTGCATCGCCGAAACAAGTTCCCCGGGGTCGAGCGGGTGGACTGGGCGTTCGAAGCACAAATCCGAGAAGCCGTCCGAAGGAACGCCGAAGCGCGCGGCCAATCGGGACAACTCGATGGCGTGAACCATCCGGCGCATACCCGGCACCGGCGCAAAGCCCAGTTCCGCAGTCTCGGGAAGCGAGGACAAGCGCGAATCGGCAGCGGCCAGGTCGCGGGAGGTAATGCGCTCTCCCTCCACCGGGTGGCATGCGGCACTGGCCGCGATTGCCGCGAAAGTAAAAAACAGGGCGATTATCATCGCGTCAGGTTGTTGATCTGCTGGTACATCTCATCGGCGGCCTTGACTACTTTCGAGTTGGCCTCGTAGGCGCGTTGAGCGAGAATCAGGTTTACGAATTCTTCCACCACGCTGACATTTGACTGTTCCGTGTAGCCCTGGAGAAGCGACCCGAGACCTTCCTGCCCTCCCGGATTGCCAACCGTAGCCTGGCCCGATGCATCCGTGGGCAGGTAGAGATTACGGCCCACGCTGTTTAGCCCGGCGGGATTTTGGAAATCGGCCAGCTGAATTTGCCCGGCGAGCTGGGCGGCGGTCTGCCCCTGTTGCAAGAAGCTGACGGTGCCATCGGTCGCGATGGTAACGCCCCCCGCGCCCGGCGGAATAGTGATTTGAGGCTCCAGCGGATCGCCATCGGACGTGACCATGTTGCCGTCACGGTCCAGATGGAAAGCGCCTGCGCGCGTGTACGCCAACTCCCCGCTAGGCCTCCGTATCTGGAAAAAGCCGCGCCCCTGGATCACCATATCCAGCGGATTATCGGTCAGCGAGAAACTGCCTTGCGTGAAGATGATCTCGTTCGAGGCGGTGCGCGCTCCCAAGCCGATCTGCAAACCGGTGGGAACTACGGTTTGTGAGCCGGCCGACGCGCCTGGCGTCACCATATCCTGATACATCAGATCCTGGAATTGGGCCCGCCGCATTTTGTAGCCCAGCGTATTCGCATTTGCCAGATTGTTGGCGATGTTGTCGACGTTGAGTTGCTGCGCGGTCATGCCGCTGGCGGCGCTGTAGAGTGCTCGAATCATAAGTTCACCTTTATGAATTTACGTAGTAACAATGGGTGTTGTGGACATTTCAGGGCGGCCCAGATCGCGGTTGATCACCTTCCAGGCTTGGCTCCCGGGAGCGTCGCCGTACTTTTGAAACAAGTCCGCAACTAAACCGGCATTCAGGGGATTCGCGCCCGCGCCCACGATCAGTCGCTCGGGCGCGGTTCGGTAGAACTCCCCGGCCATCACGGCGTCTTGGACTTTCCCGCCCAATTTGGCGGCCATGGCATCGGCCGTGCCCGTGGTTGCGAACTCGAGTGGATTCGATGATGAAACCGATCCGTCGAGACCATAGACACGCACGTCCTCATAATGGGGCGTGGGCATTGTAGTAGCCTTCGCCGGTGCAGGATCGACGGCAGCCGGGGTAGCAGCCGCCGGGGTCGCACCTGTGGGAGCGGTAGCGTGCTCGAATAAGTCCGCGAATGAAGATCGCGAAACATTAGCGCCCGTGGTGCGCGCGATATCCGTCCGGTGGGGCTGTGCAGCGGGTTCGGCGCGGCGATGTAGAGGGTGGATCATAGTTTTTTTCCTTTTAAGAAGTGACTCGCGCGACTTCTTCCACGGCGTGGCGGTTCATTTCCGCGCCAATCGTCACGGCTTTTTGCAACATTTCAAATTGGCGCATGATGCTGACCAGCCGGACGGCCGACTCGGCTGACCCCACATTGGATTTTTCGAGACTGCCCTGCTGCACCTCCGCGGTGGAGGTTTGAACGGGTGTTTTTGGGTCGGTCTTGAAAAAATAATTCATGCCTTGCTTATTCAAATCGGCTTGTTCATTGAATGACGCCACCGCAAGCTGTCCCAGATCCTGGCCATTCTGGCGGACATTTCCGTCGCGCGCCACCTCAATAGGACTGCCGGTTTGCACGGCGAGGGTGCCCCCGTCAGCGGTTCGGACGGCGTAGCCTTCAGCGGTCGTAAGAATGCCGGCTGAAGAAAGCTGAAAATTTCCGCTGCGAGTGTATAGCGGTCCCGAAGGCCCATTGACCGAGAAGAAGCCCTTTCCGGATAAAGCCAGATCGAATTGATTGCCGGTGGACCGAAGGGTTCCTTGCGCGTAGTCAATCCAGGGCTTTTCAATTACTGGAAGCGTGTCGGGGGATGCTCCATATCCGGAGGCGCCGGCGTCCGCCGCTTCGGGCGACACATAAAGGCTGTAAAATTCCCGGTCACTCTTGAAACCGTCGGTGGATGCGTTGGCGATGTTGTTGGCCAGCAGCTCAAGAGATTCCATACGGGCGCGCAAGCCGCTTGCCGCCGAAATTGAAAGAGGGTCCATGGTGATGACTCGCGATTTTAAATGCAAGCGGGCAGCCGATTCCGCATCTCGTTGTAAAGTATTCAAACTTCGAGGGACACGGTCGATTAGCGGCTGAACTAAAGGCGATTTCCGCGACGGAAATTTGTCACGCCGACCGCATCGCCATTTAATTGGCGAGGGCCGGTTCGGTAAACGCTTGAATTCCGAAGGATTTCCTTTGGCTTCCTATCTGCCCTTACGGGAGCTGTGACAATTGCGGTTCATCAACCACAGACCGGGGCGAAGTTGGGCGGCGGGACGCACGGGCTGCCCCATCGATTCGCAGCGGGTGCGCCCGAACCGGGACTCACAGTGGACTTGCCAGGAGAAAAAAAAGAGGACATGTTTCGGCAGGTGCTCGCTGAGACGATTCCTCTGGAAAAGCTCGAACCGGGTACTCCTGCCGGAGCAACCCCCGATAAGAAGCCTCGCGCCAAAACCTGCGAAGCACCCGAATTGCAAACCGGCGTTGCTGTTGTTTTGCCGGTGCCGCAGGGTCCGGCGCTGCCTCCGATTCATCTTCCATTCACATGGGCCGCGCCGAGCGGCGGTGACCAGGACGCTCCAAAGGGCCCAGGAATCAAAGTGGACCGCCCCGCTCCAGATCTGCGGTTAGCCGGACGAGCGGCTTCCGCCAAGCCGGATTTCGAAGCGGCGGCCCCGCGAACTCCGGAACTGGCATTCGCCGCTCGCCTTACGGATCGGAAGGCCGATCCGACGCCCGCCCGGGCTGTCCCCACGAACGCCGCTGCCAAACCCACTCCCGATACCCATAAAGAAGGTGCCGCGAACCCGCCAACCATCGAGCTTCGCGAAAAAGCGGCTGCCGCGGTACCTGCCGCTCCGGAAGCCCCTGTCACCCTCACCCATTCGACCCTGGGGCCGGTTGACTCGACGCCGCGAACGTCCGCCACGGGAACGGTCTCGCTTTCGAAAAACATTGCCACTGCACTGGCTGCCGAGAGTTCAACAACGCTCGAACCTACCCGTCCGGAGCCGCTTCGCGACATCGCGCTGCGTCTGACCGATCAAAACCAGGAGCGCGTGGAAGTGCGCCTTTCAGACCGGGGCGGCGATCTCCGTGTCGCCGTCCATGCGGCTGACGCGCAATTGACGCGAGATCTGCGGGATGGTCTCGGGGATCTGGTGAACCGGCTGGAGCGAAGCGGCTTCCAGACCGAAACCTGGAAGGCGGCCAGCACCGTCAACGCGGCTTCGGAGAGCGACCAGGCGCGTGACTCCCAACAATTCTCGGGTGGCCGGGACCACGAAGGCGGTAACCGGGAACCAAGACGCGAGTCCGACGAGCAGCAGCAATCGCGTCAACAAAAACCGCAGTGGCTGGAAGAAATGAATCGCAGGTTTGAAGACTAAAGCCAAGGAGAATCTACATGAGTTCAATCGCCAATCCCATAACGTCTCTTTACCCCGGAAGCACCGCCGCCAGCATAGCCGCGCCAGCCAAGCCTGCGTCCGATGCGCTCACTAGCAAGGACACATTTTTGAAACTGCTAGTCGCCCAAATCAAGAATCAGGACCCGACCAATCCGACGGACAGCACGCAATTTGTCGGCCAACTCACGCAATATAGCGAACTCGAGCAATTGATCGGAATCAACCAAGGTGTCGGAAAATTGCAGTCTCCGACCGTCATCCCGCCGGTTACCAATCCACCGGTTACGGTCACGCCGCCAGCGCAATAGTTAGAGCCAAATCGATAAAGGGGAAATAATGTTCACGTCTTTTTCTACCGCACTATCCGCACTGAGCGCCGATTCAACCGCTTTGGATGTGGTCAGCAACAATCTCGCGAACCTGAATACTTCAGGATTCAAAGCTTCTGAAACCGCATTTCACGATCTGGTGAGCGAGGCATTCGGGAGCTCGCCGGATCCCGGGTTCGGTGTTTCCCGGCCCACGATCATTCAGCAATTCTCGCAGGGCGCGGTACAGACCAGCTCGGGTTCTCTTGATGCGGCCATTCAGGGCGACGGCTTCTTTGTCCTCAAAGACAAAAACAACAACCAGCTTTTCACGCGCGGCGGAAAGTTTGTGGTAGACAGCAGCGGCGTGCTGCAAACCCTCACGGGCGAGCACGTTCAGGGATGGGCGGACCCCACCGGAAACGTCAATACGAATGGCCCTGTCGGTGACATTATTCTCCCGACCGGAACGCTGCGCCAGGCGTTTGCAACCACCAAGTTTTCGCTCAATTTGAACCTGGATGCCTCGGCCACGGTCGGAGCCACAAGCGGCACCTTTTCGGCCCCGATGCAGGTTGTGGATTCGCTGGGCACCACTCACGACCTCACCATCACGTTCACCAAGACCGGCATCAATGCCTGGTCGTATGGCGTGACGGTTTCCGGCAGCGATCTGACCGGCGGCACGGCTGGCACCCCGTCTTCGCTCGCCACGGGAACGCTTACCTTCGATTCGTTCGGAAAGTTGATTACCCCGGCCGCCCCCACTGTCGCGGCCCCGGCCGGTGTTCCGGTTCCAATGACAGGTTTGGCGGACGGCGCGGCCGACTTAAGCATCAACTGGGACCTGTACGACAGCAAGAGTAACGCTTTGCTCAGTCAGTTTGCTCAGACCTCGGCAACATCCGGAAATTCACAAGACGGAACTGTCGCCGCGCAGCTAGTGAAGGTGGCGATGCAGGACGGCGGCGCGATTGTGGCCCAATATTCCAATGGCCAGGAGAAAACCATCGCGCAAGTGGCGCTGGCTTCCATCCGCAACCCCGACACGCTTGTAGGCGTCGGAAGCGGCAACCTGAAGCAGAGTGAGAAAACCGGCTTGCCTAGCATCGGCGTGGCCGACACCGGGGGGCGCGGAAAGGTCGCGGGCGGTTCGCTCGAATCTTCCACAGTGGACATCGCTCGCGAGTTCACTAATCTGATTGTGCTGCAGCGCGGCTACCAGGCTAATGCCAAAGTAATCACCACCGAGGACCAATTGAGCCAGGAGACCATCAACATCAAGCAGTAAGTTGAGGCGTTATGACCCCGCTCCAAGAGATCGCGCCCATCGCCGACGTCAGTGTGCAGGTGATCGCCGAGCTCGACCGGCGGGCGATGCCGATTCGCGAAATTCTGATGCTGGACGTGGGGAGCGTCATCGTGATGCAGCGCTCCGCGGGCGAGCACATCGACATCTACGTCGAAACCACTCTGATCGGTTACGGAGAAATCGTGATCATTGAGAACACAATAGGTTTTCGCATCACCGATTTCAAGATTGAAGAGTGAAGCATGGATATTGCGAAACAGATCAGCATTGTTTGCGCCGTGATGGTTCTATTTGCAGCCGCGCTCTGGCTCTTGCAGCGGGGTGGAAAGGCGCGTTTCTCGGGGCGATTGTTCAAGCCGGGTTCGCCGAAGCAGATTCAGGTGATTGAACGCCTCAGCTTAACGCCGCACCACACCTTGTGCCTGGTGCGCATCGGGGAGCGCACGGTCTTGATCGGCACTGCGCCCTCCAGTTGTCAATTGCTGGAGAGCTCGGTGAACGCACCGCGACAGGAATTAGGCACGTGATGCGGCCAGCCAGGTGCCTCGGCATATTGCTCCTTCTCTTCGCCCGTACAGTTCCCGCCGCGTCTCCCGCCGCGCCGTTTCCTGGCCTGACCACAAACGGGACATCGGTGAGCGCGCCCATGCAGATTGTCATTCTGCTTACGGTGCTCACCGTTCTGCCGGCGGCGATCATGTCGATCACCCCATTTCTCCGAATTGCCATCGTGCTGCACTTCCTGCGGCAGGCGTTGGGAACACAAGCCACGCCATCTAACCAAGTCTTGATTGGACTTTCCATGTTCCTCACCGTGCTGATCATGCAGCCCGTCGCCACTGAAATTTATCAGAAGGGGTGGCAGCCAGTCGAGCAAGGCCACATGAACATGCAGCAGGGTTTTGACGAAGGCTCGAAGCCGCTGCGTACTTTTCTTATGAAGTTCGCGCGAGAGAAAGATGTGCGCTTGTTTCTCGAGATTTCGAAGACACCCGCGCCACGCTCCCCAGCCGATCTGGATTTGAAAGTCCTGGTGCCGGCGTACATCATTTCGGAACTGAAGGCGGCTTTTCAGATTGGCGCCGTTCTGTTCCTGCCTTTTCTGATTATCGACATTGTAGTCGCTTCCGTAACCCTGTCCATTGGCATGGTGCAGTTGCCTCCGGTCATGATCTCGGCACCCTTCAAGATTCTGCTGTTCGTGCTAGTGGATGGATGGAGCCTGGTAGTCGGCTCGCTAATGAAGAGCTTGGCATGACACCGGAAACAGTAGTTCAAATCATCCGCGACGCCTTCCTGACGGCGTTCTGGCTAAGTGCGCCAATTCTTGCCATCGGCTTCATCGCCGGGATCGCGATCAGCTTGGTTCAAATCGTTACGTCGATTCAAGATACCGGCTTCAGCGCCATTCCGCGTCTGGTTGCGTTCCTCGCCGGATTGCTTCTCCTGATGCCCTGGATGTTGAAGAAAATGATGTTCTACACGGCCGCCATACTGAGCGATCTTGGCCGCTACGCCCAGTGAAGCATGCCGGCTAATTTCTCGATCGACATCTCGACGCTCTTTGGTTTTCTGTTTGTGCTGGCGCGCGTGGCGGGCACGTTCGCTTTCGTGCCCCTTCCCGGCATCAAAAATGGTCCCGAAATGGTGCGCGTGGTGCTGGCGGTCTCGATCACCATCGCGCTGTTCGGTCAATGGCCGCAAGTGGAAGGCGTTTCGGAGAGCATTGGCCGGTTGGCGGGTTACTTGTTGCTGGAAGCTGCCATTGGGATCTCGATCGGCTTGGCCGTCGCGTTCGTAATCGAGGCCCTGCAAATGGCGGCACAGATCACGGGTCTGCAGGCTGGATACGGATACGCGTCCACCATCGATCCTTCGACCCAGGCGGATTCGGGAGTGCTGCTGGTGTTCGCGCAGCTTGCCGCCGGAATGATGTTTTTCTCCATCGGACTCGACCGTGAAGTGTTGCGCGCCTTCGCCGCCAGCCTGCAATCGTTCCCGCCCGGAAATTTCACCATCTCGCACCACGCGGCGGAAGCTTTTGTTCTGCTCGGATCGGGCATGTTCTCGGTAGGTCTGCGGCTGGCGTTGCCGGCGGTGGCACTGCTGGGCTTGGTGGACCTGACCCTCGCGCTGCTCGGGCGGTTGAATACCCAAATGCAACTTCTTTCGCTTTCCTTTCCGATCAAGATGCTAGTGGCACTGGCGCTGCTGGCGTGGCTGGCGGCGATTTATCCCAGAGTGTTTACCGATTACGCCGGTCATATGATCGAAGCGACACGCCTGCTGAACCGCCCGGAGGCGCTGATCCACTGAAATGGCGGACAAAAGCCAGCAGACCGAGAAAGCCACTCCTCGACGCGTTGATAAAGCGCGCAAAGAGGGCAATTTCCCGGCGGCAAAAGACTTTGTGAGCGCGGTTCAGTTCATAACCTTCGTCGCCATTTTGGGGTCGTGGGGAGGCCGCTGGTTTTCCCAAACTCAGAGTGTAACCCGCTATATCCTGCAGCGCGCGTTTACGGGAGAGCTTTCCGCGACCGCGTGGATTAGCTTGTGCTGGTGGGTTGCCGTGCAAAGCGTAATGCCGCTCCTTCTGGCCGGCGCTATTTTGCTGACGGTGACTCTTGCCATGCAGTTACTCGCGAGCAAGCTGGGCGTGAGCCTGGCGAAGCTCACACCGGACCTGAAGCGGCTCAGTTTCATGTCGAAAATTCGGGAATTGCCAAAGCAGAATTTGCCTGCGCTAATCCAGGCCGTGATTCTGCTGCCGGTCTTCGGTTACGTCGTCTATGCCATCGCGAAAAGCAAGATGACGGACTTCTTTTTCCTGCCGCTGCAAAGTGTTCAGGGCGGGGTGCGCGTGGTTGCGAGTTCCATCCAAGAGCTACTCTGGCGCGGTGCCACCACGTTTCTGGTGTTTGGTTTAGTCAACCTGTTCCGCCAACGTCTGCGATATGCCAAAGATCTGCGCATGAGCAAAAACGAAATCAAGGACGAAGCCAAAGAGACCGACGGGAACCCGCAGATCAAGCAGAGGGTTCGCCGTCTGCAGCGCGATCTGCGGCGGCGCAATATGATGAAGGAAGTGGCCACGGCCACGGCTGTCGTCGTGAATCCGACCCACTACGCCATTGCCATCCGGTACCAGATGGAGTCCATGGCGGCGCCGCTCGTGGTAGCGAAAGGCAAAAACTATCTGGCCCTGCGCATTCGGACGCGCGCCATCGAAAATCAGGTCCCGATCATAGAGAACCCCCTGCTCGCCCAGGCACTCTATAAATCAGTCGATGTGGGTCAGGAGATCCCCGCGCATCTCTATCGTGCCGTGGCCGAGATTCTGGCATACATCTATCGGCTGATGCACGGCAAGATGCCCGGACGGTAACCGGATTTCAACATGTCAGAATCGAAAGCGTTAACCCTCCCCCTTACCGCCGGTCGCACATTTGCGGGATTTCCCCTCTCTGGTCTAAGCGAGTTAGGCGTCCCCATTGCGGTTCTAGCGATTGTGGTTGCCCTCATCACGCCATTGCCCGGTTTCTTGCTCGATCTGCTGATCGTCACGGACATTATGATGTCGGTGATCGTGATGATGGTGGCAATGTACATCACGCGGCCCGTGGAATTTAATGTCTTTCCCACCACTTTGCTCCTGCTCACCCTGTTCCGCCTGGCGCTGAACATCTCATCATCCCGACTGATTCTGCTCAACGGGCACACTGGGACGTCCGCCGCTGGAGACGTAATCCAGGCATTCGGGAACTTCGTCGTGGGCGGCAATTACATCATCGGCGCCGTGATTTTCTTGGTGCTGATCGCCATTCAATACGTGGTGATCAACCATGGCGCAGTTCGAATTTCGGAAGTCACGGCGCGTTTCACATTGGACGCGCTCCCCGGCAAGCAGATGTCCATCGATTCGGACTTGAACTCAGGGCTGGTGGACGAGGCCGAAGCGCGGCGTCGCCGCAAACAACTCGCGGCCGAAGCCGAATTTTACGGTGCCATGGACGGCGCTTCGCGTTTCACCCAGCGGGATGCCATAGCCAGCATCCTGATCACGGGCATCAACATCATCGCCGGCTTTCTGATCGGCGTTTTCCAGCACGGAACCGACTTGCTGCGCGCTCTCCAGACCTACAGTGTGTTGACCATTGGCGACGGGTTAGTCACCGTGATTCCGGCTCTGATGATCTCCATTTCGGGGGGCTTGATTGTCACCAGGGCCAGTTCCGAGTCGCGCCTCGGCGCCGATTTTCAAAAGCAGCTCTTCGGATCCCCGCAACCGCTGTTCCTTTCAGCCGGTGTTTTGATCGCGCTCGCCGCATTCCCAGGCCTTCCCAAGATCCCTTTTCTAGTGCTGGGCGGCGGCCTCGGATACGCGGCCTGGAACATGCGCCAGAAGGCGCTCAAAGAGGAGAAGCAAACCGAAGCCGAGAAGCCCGTCACGGCGGCAAAAGACAACGTGGAATCACTGCTGCGCGTGGAACCCCTGGCTGTAGAAGTGGGTCTGGGACTGGTTCAGTTTGTGGAAGGCGCTCAAAACTCGCCCCTCTTGCGACGAATCTCTGGAATCCGCAAGCAGCTAGCGCGGGACTTGGGCTATCTGCTGCCGCCGGTTCGAGTTACCGACAATCTCTCGCTCCGTGCCCGCGAATACGTGATTTCTCTCAAGGGTAGTGAAATCGCGCGCTTTGAACTTCCGGCTGGGAGCGACCTGGCGATTCCCGTGGGCCGCATCGAAACGCCACTAGAGGGAGTAAAAACTCAGGACCCGGCGTTCGGGATGCCGTCCTGGTGGATACCGGTCGAACGATCTGAGCACGCGCGCTCTTTGGGATACACGGTAGTCGATTCCGTCAGCGTTTTGGGCACTCATTTGGGGGAGTTGATCCGGCGCCACGCCCACGAAATTTTCTCGCGGCAGGACGCCAAGCGGCTTCTCGACCGTGTGGCCATTGAAAATCCGAAAGTGGTGGAGGATTTGGTGCCCAAACTGGTTCCTCTAGCCACGGTGCAGCGCGTGTTGCAGAATCTGCTCCGGGAGCGGGTGACCATTCGCGATGCCGTATCCATTCTAGAGTCGCTGGGTGAAGCTGCGGGGACAACCCGCAACCCCGTGCTTCTGACGGAGTTCGTGCGGCAGTCGATCCGCCGGTCCATGGTTAATCCCTATTTGAACGCGAGCGGCGATCTGCCGGCGTATTTTCTCGATCCCGCGATCGAGCAGATCGTGGAATCGGCCATTGAGCACGGCGAATTGAATAGTCATGTGGCGCTCTCGCCGCAGAGCCTTCGAGAAATCATTAACAAAGTTACTCGCGTCGTGGGCGTGGCCGAAGCGCCTTTAGTTGCAATCACAAGTTCGGCGGCGCGATATTTTCTGCGCCAATTATTGGAACCAACCGTCTGGAATCTTTTTTTCCTGTCGCACAACGAAATTCCGGCCGGCGTGAAAGTGCAGTCACTCGGAGTCATTCAGTAACAGGAGACCAAACGGCATGTATCTAAAAAGCTATTTCTCAAGCAGCGTGGAAGCGGCGATGGCACTTGCGCGCAAGGAATTGGGTCCGGAAGCGATGCTGGTATCGTCTCGGAAGTCACCGTCGGAATCCCTGCATTTGGGGCAGTACGAAGTCGTCTTCGCCGAAGACTCGGCGGGAATTGCGGAACCGGTCCGGCACCCTATCGGGCGCGCTCCTTCGGCGGATCACAGTCAGTTTGCCGACATTCGCTCGCAACTTGCCGGTATCCGGACTGCAATCGCAAATGCCAATCTGTCCGCTCCCAACGCTCCCGACGTGTCCCCCGAACTGGCCGAGATCCAACATACGCTAGACGCCCAGGAAATCGACGGTGAGGTAGCTCGCGATCTGCTTCACTCTGTCTCCGAGCGCGCGCGCGGCGATCACTCACGAGTGCGGCTGCAGAATGCGCTGATCGCTGAAATGAGCCTTCGCATAAAGGTGGATTCCCGATTGGGCCGTGAAGGGCAATCGTCACGGATTGTCGCTCTAGTGGGTCCTCCGGGCCGGGGCAAGACCACTACTTTGATTAAACTAGCCGCTCGATACGGCATTGCCGGGCGCGTGCCGGTCCGCGTTTTGTCCACGGATACGCTGCGGATCGCCGCCGCCGACCAGATGCGGGTGTATGCCGCTATTTTGGGCATCCGGTTCCAAGCGGTCAATACCGTCCCGAGCCTGGCGCAAGAACTCGATTCCGAACGCGGCGGAGGGCTCACTTTTATCGACACAGCGGGTTTAGGCCGCGCCGAAATGGAGGAGGGCACTGAATTGGCCCGCTATTTCGCCGAAAGAAACGACGTGGATGTTCATTTAGCTCTAAGTGTGGATATGAAATTGGCCGATATAAGAAGTGCCATGGAACGCTATCGGATCTTCCGGCCCAGCAAATTCATCTTTACCGGAATTGATGGCACAGAGTCGTTTGGAGCCATGTTTAGCGCGGCGGCCCTCTGCCAGCAACCGGTCTCGTTCATCACCACCGGGCAGCAGATTCCGGAAGACCTGGAACCGGCCACGGTTCAGCGCATTGTCGACCTCGCGCTGAACGGGGGGCGGAAGCAGGCGAGCGCCGCTGCCTAAACGAGTGTCAAACTGTTGAATCCTTATATGTACTCATGCGAGACGGAGGAGCGAACCGCCATCCAGAGAGAGGGCTTGATTCTGGAGCATCTTCCCCAGGTACGTCTGATCGCTCGCCGAATCCACGAGCGGCTTCCCGCTAGCGTGAGTCTGGACGATCTCATCTCTACCGGCACCATCGGGCTGATAGCGGCGATCGACAACTTCGATCCGACGCACAATACCAAACTCAAGACTTACGCAGAGTACCGGATTCGCGGGGCTATCCTGGACGGCCTTCGGGGCCTCGACTGGGCTCCGCGCCAAAAGCGCAAAACGGGCAGGCAGATCGAACAGGCAATCTTTATTGCCGAACAGCGGCTGGGGCGGGTTCCCACCGAGGAAGAGATTGCGGCGGAGCTAAACTTTTCGCTCGAGGAGTACCGCCAAAAGCTGCTGGAGACCGAGGGTATGCAGATGGGCGAGCTCGATTATGCATCCAGTGAAGATGGGAGTTTCAGCCTGCTGAAGTACGTCTCGGACGACGAATCGAACCTGCCGTCGCGTTTGTTGGAACGCTCGGAATTGGAGCGGCTCGTAGCCGAGACCATCGAGCGCATGCCCAAAATGGAGCGCACGGTTCTTAGCCTTTATTACCACGAGGAGATGAATCTGCGGGAGATCGCTGAAATCCTGGATCTCCATTTGTCCCGAATTTCGCAATTGAAGACCCAGGCGATCCTGCGACTGCGCTGCTTCCTTGAAAAACGCTGGCCGGGCCGGCGGGAGGGTTAGACGGATGGGAAACAAAAACGAAACCGAAGAAAGCTGGCTTGCTGATCAGTGGATCGGAAAATTTGGAGAAACCCTGGGATCCATGACGGGACAACCGGCCGAACTCTCCTGGGCTTCCGCAAGTGAATCTCCATCTTTGGCAGGCGAAACCCTTCCCGAGGGCGCGCTTCTCTGGAGACAGGAATTCACGTTAGGGGAAGGTGCCGCGCTGTGGATTTACGCTGCTTCGGCAAGCTGGCAAGATCTTGGAACGCGCACGCTCCGGGCGGCAGGAATCGATTCACCCGATCCCGAGGACTTACGGAATACCTATCTGGAGCTGTTAGACCAAAGCTTCTCCCCAATTGCGCAGACTCTCGCTTCACGCCTGCAGCGGCGGGTGACCAGCGGCGAAGGCGCGCAGCATTCGGCCATTTTGTCCGGAGTGTCATGGCTGACGGTGAATGTTCAGTTCCCGGGAGAACCAGGAATACCACTCAGTCTAGGGATCACGACCGATCTCGTTCGCGCGATTGAGAATCCGGCGGTGTCCGCGCCGCTGCCAGAACCGCAAGAGGAAGACATCCCCCGCCAAGCTGCACACGCCGGGGCCACCGTTGGAGGCGTCCCGCGATCCAAGACATTCGATGTTCTGCTAGATGTCGCTCTGCCAGTGAGTGTTTCTTTCGGACGAACACAGTTACCGATCAAGGATGTCTTGAAGCTGACGACCGGGTCTATCGTGGAGTTGAATCGCTCGGTGACCGAGCCCGTCGAAGTGATCGTTAACAATTGCATTATCGCCCGAGGGGAAGTGGTCGTTGTGGAAGGCAATTATGGTGTGCGTATTCATCAGATTGTGAGCAAGGACGAGCGGCTGCGCCACACCAGCGATTCACTTCACACCTTGCGCCAGTCCCGAAATGCGGCGAACCTCGCGCTGCCGGAATCGGCCCAATGAACGTCGCGTTAGCCTACACGCTTTTCGGTGCTACAACTTCGACGCTCGTGACAGCGGCGTTGTTCATCACGTACCTAAGGCGCCTGGCGGTGAAGGAAGAAGAAGCCGCCGGTTGCGAAGGGTGCAACACGCTGCGTAGCGAAGTGGAAGGGCTGCGACAGGGTTATGACGCTCTGCGAGCGGGCCTTTACTCTTTGGAGGCGACAGTCGCCTCGACGCCTTCCGGGTATACGGTTCGCCCGAGTTTGAATTTGGCGAAGCGCAGCCGGATTCTGCGCCAGCACCGGCGAGGAGAATCCGCGAAATCCATCGCGACGGCTCTGGATGTTCCTCGCGCCGAGGTGGACCTGCTCTTGAAAATTCACCAGCTCGAGTTGCGCAACCCGAACGTCGCGGGCACTTAACCGGCTAGACCAAAGCGCGGCCAGCAGCCATTTCGAAAATCTTGACCTTGGCCGCCAGAGTGGTACGCTTGAGCCGCAGCATGTCCGCGGCAAGCTTCTTGTTGCCCCCCGTCTTCTGCAGCGCCTGGGTGAGGATGCTGCGTTCGAAGTGGTTCACGGTTTGCGCGAAATCCAGCCCATGGTCTGGGACCGCCACTTCTCCCCTCATTTCCATACGCTCTTGTCGTCCAGTTACGGGCGCCAGCGTGAAGTCGGACGGATAGAGAATCGGACGGTCGCCGCTCAACACAATGGCCATTTCGAGCGCATTTTCAAGCTGTCTTACGTTGCCCGGCCAAGAAAAGTGGCATAGCTTCTCGCGCGCCTCGCGTGAAAGCTTTTTCGCCTCAATGCCCTCATCAGCGCAAATCCTTCGGATGAAATGCTGGGCCAAAAGGGGCACATCGCTCAAGCGCGTGCGCAGCGGCGGCATTTCGATCGGCACCACGCTCAGGCGATAATATAGATCTTCTCGGAAGGTGCCTTGCCTCACCTTGTCCGAAAGGCTGGCGTTCGAGGCGGCGATTACGCGGACATTGACCCGCACGGTTTCCGAACTTCCTAGCCGCTGGAATTCACGCTCTTGCAGCGCCCGCAGCAGCTTCGATTGCAGCTCGAGAGGCATATCCCCGATCTCATCCAGAAATAGAGTTCCCTCGTGGGCCTGTTCGAAACGGCCTATGCGGTGTTGCTGGGCACCGGTGAACGCGCCTTTCACGTGACCAAAAAGCTCGGCTTCGAGCAGGGCTTCCGGAATCGCGCTGCAATTTACCGCGACCCAAGGAAAGGACGACCGAGGGCCGGAAGCGTGAATAGCACGTGCCAGAACTTCTTTCCCGGTTCCCGTTTCGCCTGTGATTAGCACCGTGCAGCGCCGTTTCCCGACAAGCCGCACCAGCTGGATCAGCTGCAACAGGTTAGGGCTCTCCCCGACAAAAGATGCGCGCCAAGGCTCCGCGCCGTGCGGGCGATTGGCGCCTGACGGCCCGAACGAGCAACGCTCCCCGGCGGCCTGCACCTGGTCCAGAACGTCTTCCAGGCCCACCTCCCGCCCGAATACCCGCTGCGCGCCAAGGCGCGCCAGACGCGCTCCGTCTTCGATGGTTCCGTCGGCATCGCGAATCAGGACGGGAACGGATGTTCCACGGCCCGCGATCGCCTCCATCAGCTCCGCCGCCGAAACTCCTAACGAAGGAAAATTTGCGAACACGAAATCGACCGCTGCGCCTGCTACAAAGGCAACAGCCCGGTCCAGATCCGCCATGACGGATAGCTCATTGAGTGCAGCCAGGCGATCCCGGATCTCGGTCTCAAGATGATCCGGTGCATCTGACGCTATCCATAGAATGCGGCGGGGGTCGGCCATGTTTGCTCTTGTTGAAAGATCGGCTGAGATTCCGGAAACTTTAGGAAACATTTCTTGCCCGAGCCATCCGCGGTCTCAACCGTCCGCGATTTCCATGAGAAGGTTGCCTTGTAAATACAACCAAGTAGTTTCGCGGACACCGGTTAATGATTCCAAAATTTGCGTCATGAGGGCCGGAATACGCCTTGAGCAGAAGATGGAAATCGGCCCAGTGGAATCGCCGCCAAGCGACTTAGGCCCCCTAATTCTCAGCTACTTGCCTTTGGTGCGCTCAGTCGCCAGGCGTATCCATGGCAGCCTTCCCCCGCACTCCGGCGTGGAGTTGAACGATCTGATCCAGGCCGGCCATGTGGGACTGGTGGACGCCGGCCGATCTTACCGTAGAGATTCGAAAGTGCCTTTCCCCGCATTTGCACGCTACCGGATTCGGGGTGAGATCCTCGATAGCTTACGTAAGCTCGATGGCGCCTCGCGCGGTCTCCGGAAATGGCAAAAAAAAGTTGACGCCCGAGCGTCCGCTTTGCTGGCCAGCCTGCAGCGGCCCCCCACGGACGAGGAGCTGAGCGAAAGCCTGGGCGTCGAACTATCGCAATTCCGCAGCCGCAGACAAGAGTTGCACTGGGTTTCGGGCAGCTCCGCGCCTACCGAGCGAGTGGTTGCGGAGTGGCAGTTCCGAAGCTGCCCGGAAGGGATGCCCGACGCGATTCGCGCACGGCAGGAGCGGCGGCAGTTCC
>JANYJA010000202.1 GCA_025358575.1 Terriglobia bacterium | reverse complement strand
CTTGCACAAAGCTCAAGCTGCGCAGATAGCGCACCTTCTTCAGTTCAAGCTGCAATATTTTCTGCGTGGTGGAATTCAAGCGGGCCACCTCTTCATGCGCCAGCCCCAAGCTCTTAACCAGCTCGATGTTACGCAATGATTCCGTCGTCGCTCCCGCCAGCGCCGTGGTCTCTTTCACGATCACCTTCTGAATTTCCTTGATGCGCTTGCTGAGCACCGAACTGAGCGTGCCGAGCAACGGCACGGTCAGGAAAAACGCCGGCGCGATGGACCAATGCACTCGCGCCGCATAGATCATCACGAAAATCACTCCCACCAGGGATGTGAAGAGTATATTGACCGCCGCGGTTATGAACCGCTCCACATCCGAGCGAACCTTCTGCAGCTTGCCCAGCGTTTCACCGCTCCGTTGGTCCTCGAACACGGAATACGGAAGTTCCAGCGAATGGCGAATTCCGTCGGCATACATACTGGCGCCCACTTGCTGCGTGATCAGATTCACCACGTAATCCTGAAAATTCTTGGCCGTTCGCGAAACAAACGCCACCCCCACCGCGGCCGCCAGTAATTTACTCACGCCCGCGAAAAATTGCCCCGTGGTGTAGTCCTTGTATCGCGTCGCGTAGCTGTCGATAATATGGCGGAAAATCAGCGGATCTAGCAGCGAAAATATCTGGTTAATCGACGCCAAAACCAGCGCCGCCACACCCAGCTTCCAGTAACGCCTCAGATACTCATAGAGCAACTTCATAAGGTACCGATACTTTCTTCGAGCTGAGGAAGCGCCCCGGCGAAAAAATGATCTTCGGCCTCAATCCAGATGATTCTCTTGGGCTCGCTCACCGTCGCGTATAGTGCTTCCAATTCCGGGCGCGGACCATGCACATCGTGGGTGCTTTGCACGAAAATCTTCGGCACCCCGCAGTTTTTCAGGAAATCGGTGGGTTCTCGCCGCGTAGGAAATCCAGCCGCGATCAGGCGCTGCGCGAAGTCGCCCTCCGCCTGACACCCCAGCTGCATAATGACGCGCGATCCAAATGAAAAACCCGCCAGAGAATAAGGAAGTTCCGGATACCGCGCCCGCAGCCAGCTCAGCGCCGCGCGCGCATCCTCAAGCTCCCCGATTCCGTGCGCGTGCTCCCCGCCGCTGCGCCCCACCCCGCGAAAATTGAACCGCAACACCACCGACCCCGATCGTCTAAGCCCGCGCGCCAACCGGTACACCACCTTGTTCAGCATGGTGCCGCCGAACAGCGGGTGTGGATGGCACACCAGACAAACCTCGCGCGGTTCTCCCTCTTCGGGCTCTTCCAGCAGCGACTCAAGATCCCCCGCCGGACCCGTGATCAAATGCGACTCGATGCGCCGGGCCAACTAATTGGTCCGGTAATTCACGAATTGCACGTCGATCCCGAAGTCGGACGATTTCAGCAGCGCGATCGCTTGCTGCAAAGTGTCGCGGTCCTTGCTGCTGATGCGCACCAGGTCGCCCTGAATTGCCGCCTGCGCTTTGAGCTTGCTGTCCTTCACCTTCTTCACGATCTCGCGTGCCTTCTCGATCGCGATTCCCTGCTGCAGCGTAACCTCCTGCTTCACGCTCGAGTTCGCCGCCGGAATCAGTGTGCCGTATGTCAGCCCCTTCAGCGACACATTGCGCTTCACCAGCTTTTGCTGCAAAATTTCGATGACGGCTTTCAGCTTGTACTCATCCTGGCTGGCGAGCACCAGCTTTTTATCCTTCTCGTTCATCTCAATGGATGATTTGGAATCTTTCAAGTCGTATCGCGTGGTGATTTCCTTCAGCGCCTGCTGCACGGCGTTATTCACCTCCGTCATCTCGATATTCGATACGACGTCAAAACTGTTATCCGGCATAATCGACTATTTTAGCCTGGAGGTTCAAGCCGCGGGTGTGGGGTGCTTTAACACGCCTACGGTACGATATAAGGTAGGTAGGAAGAAAGGAGGGATTGGATATGGCCGAAACGACAGCACGCGATCTCGCAGACTACATTCTGATTGCGTCAAGCAACCGGGCTGGGACTCATGTGACGAATCTGAAACTCCAAAAACTCCTCTATTACTGCCAAGCCTGGCATCTTGCGCTGATGGGCTCAGCGCTTTTTAGTGAGCGGATTGAGGCTTGGGTTCATGGCCCTGTGGTCCCCCCTGTATTTGGGATCTTTAAAGTGAACCGTTGGGCGGCTATCCCGATTCCGAACATTGCTCCGAACTTAGATTTGTCGATTCGGGAGCACGTAGCGGAGGTGCTGAATGCCTATGGCGACCTCACCGGTCTTCAACTAGAGGCGCTTACCCACCAGGAAGATCCGTGGCGTTTGGCACGCGAAGGCGTTCCCCCTGATGCTGCTTCAACATCTGTCATCTCGCATGAAAGCATGCGGGTCTACTATCAATCAAAGTTGGTTTAACCAGAGCATGGGGGCGACAAACCATCGGCTCCCCCGTATCCCCAAACCTCACCCGACCACGAATGAGAATCCCCTGGTATTCTCATTCAAACACCTTGATCTCGACTCGAACACTAAGTTTCGCCTAAATCTGTGTACGCATGAATTTCTTGGGGCGCTTTTTAAAGAAGTAAAGAGGCCCTGGACGGTTGACCGTTTTTGCGAGTTCGATAACGAGCGCCATAGCCACTTCATATATTTTGAAGATACAACTGAACCAAACGGATTCCCTGGACTGAACGAACAATTAGAACCCGAATTTTTTTGGCAGATCGCGCTGCAGGGTGACTGGAAGTGGAGAATTCACGGGTTTTTAATTGACGCAATCTTTTACATAGTTTGGCTTGACCCAAACCACCTGTTGGACACATCAAACTGAAGGCCCATACGAAGGCGTTAGCAAGCGCTACTTCCGCTTCCCGTTCAGCGCGCTAAGCACCCGCTCCGTAATCTGATCCACCATGCCCCCCATGGAAGCATCCACCGCCAGCGTAACCGCCGCGCGAATCTGATCCGGGTCCAGCACCACCACCGAGCGAACCGGCCCCGCCGCAACCGACTTCCCCCGTGACCGGGTGCCGCTAGCTTGCCCCACCGCCGCCAAAAGCGCCGTCGCCTCGAACGGTTTCTTCAGCACACCATCCGCGCGAACTCGTTCTACCGCCGCTTCGTCAAACGCTTCGACCGCACCGACCGTTAGCAGCACGCGCGTCCCCGGATGCGCCCCGCTGGTCTTAATGTACTCGCACAGTTCGTACCCTGACACTCCCGGCATCGAAACATCCGCAAATACTACGTCCGGATCAACATCCTTAAGCCGCACCATGGCAGTGTTCCCATCCGTCACGGTGACCACGACATGCCCCTCGT
The DNA here is from genome assembly GCA_025358575.1 of Terriglobia bacterium. Classification (GTDB taxonomy): domain Bacteria; phylum Acidobacteriota; class Terriglobia; order Bryobacterales; family Bryobacteraceae; genus JANYJA01. The sequence goes on along the minus strand of JANYJA010000202.1, from coordinate 2,380 downwards.
CGCGCAGAATCCGTTCGCCCATTCGCTGGGCGTGAGGGCTGTCATCGGCGAGCAAAATTCTGCTCATTGAGGCGGCGTGGCAGGTGGAGTCGTTGGTGTCGTTGCCACGGGCTGCTGATTCGCGGTCTCCATCGCATGTCGCGCCGCGGCGGCCGCCTGCTCTTCGATGCGCAACTGCTTCTTGGTCTTCTTCCTCGGCTTAATCGGCTGACGATTGGACGGCAACGACTGCTGAATCTCCAGCGGAGTTTTGTCTGATGCCGGTGCCGAAGCGTCCACCGGCGCCGTTCCCGACGCCGGCTCAGCCGTGCTGCTGCCCGGAACCACCTGACGCGCTTCCGGCTTCTTATCGATTTCCGCCGTGTCGCCCACCTGCTGCACCGAAACGTCCGATGTCCCCGAAGCCGTCCCCGCCGCCGATGCCGGCACGCTCACCGGAACCTGCGGACGCAGCACCGTCATCGCGGGAGTGCCCATCTTCGCGGCCGTGTGAACGTCCGGCCCTTGTTTAAACATTCCCAGCGCGTGGCTGGTCATACTCGCTTTCTCGCGATGATCCGCTTCGTACTTCATCCGTTCATACGCCGCCGGGTCCGCCGCCGGAATCGCTCGCTTCAGCGTCGTCAACTTCTCTTTCGCTTCATCGGCATGCGCGCTCAATGGATAGTCACGCACGATTCTGGTGTAAGCATTGGCCGCTTTGTCTTCGAACCGGTCGCCCATCCGTTCGAATGCGTCCGCCATTTGCCACAGAGCCTCATCCGACCCGCTATAAAGAGGATATTGGTCCGCCACATACGCCAGCCGATTCGCCGCCGCCGGAAAACTGCCTTTGGTGTGATAGAAAGCGCCCGTTCGAAACTCTTTTTCGCCCAAAACTTCCTGCGTATTGCGCAGCATCTGCGACGCCTGAGGGGCAAACTTGCTGTTCGGGAACTGCACCAAAAGCTGGCGGCATTCGTCCTCGGCACGCTGCGCTTGGGTGTTGTCGCGGTCCGCCTTCTCCATCTGTTTGTAATGAATCTGGCAGACTTTCCACTGCGCCTCGGCGGATTCTTCCATGGTCGGATAAAACAGAATGAAGTCCTTGTATTCGGCTTCAGCCTGCGCCAGACCGTGGGTCCCCCCTTCGCGATACCAGCTATCCGCAATCGCCAGCTTGGCTTTCGCCATGAATTCGCTCGCATCGTAGGTGTTGATCAGCGTGTTCAGCGTCAGCCGCGCCACCTCATACCGGCCCCGCTCGATGTCGTTAACCGCCCGGTCGAACAGCACCTTGTCTGGCTGAAGCGTGTCTTTGGTAATCGGCGTGTCGTATTTCTTGCGGTGCAGCCCGCACGACGTTAACAGCCCGGCAACGGCGAAAATCACCGCCATCTTCGTGCGCGCGCTTCGGGTCCATACGTTTTTGTAAAATTGCATGTTTGCCTTCGGATACTGGTTGCAGTCGATCACCCACTACGCGTGTCTCCGCATCCGCTTCAGATTAAACTCTTATGGCGCGAGCCTCCGTCGCCAGGTGTTGCATTTCCTTCACAGTCGCGCCCGGATCGGCACTATGGAAGATCGACGACCCCGCCACCAGCCAATCACACCCCGCCCGAACAATCTCTTCCACATTGGACGTCGAAACCCCGCCATCGATTTCAATCGCGAAATCAAGCCTCGCATCCTGGCGTATCTGATTCAGTCGCCGGATCTTATCGAGCGCGTGCGGAATGAATTCCTGTCCGCCAAACCCAGGGTTCACGCTCATCACCAGCACATAGTCCACCATGCCTAAAACGTCTTCGAGCGTCGCAACCGGTGTCGCCGGATTCAAAACCACCCCGGCGCCAACGCCTTCGCTCTGAATCAGTTGGATTGTGCGATGCAGATGTCGGCAAGCTTCCTGATGAACCGACATCCGGTCCGCTCCAGCTTCCACGAATGCGGTTACAAACTTGTCCGGATCTTCAATCATCAGATGCAGATCCAGCTCCAGCCCCGTCGCCTTTCGGATCGATTTCACTACCGGCGGTCCCATCGTCAGATTCGGCACAAAATGCCCATCCATGACGTCAACATGCAGTAACGTGGCCCCGCCATCGACCGCACCCTGAATATGGTCGGCCAAATGGGCAAAATCCGCGGACAAAATGGAAGGCGCCAGCTCAATCAAGATGGATGTCCCTGGGACCCCGGCAAGGGTTAATCAGATTCTAACATGCTCAGAAGGGCGGTTTAGCGGCTAAACCGGGCGAAATAAAGCAGCAAATAGCAATTGGCAATTAGCAAGTGCCCGCTCGCGACGGTTCTGGGGCGATCCTGGGACCTTGGTACCAGTCGCCGAAGGCGACGGCTGAGATTTCCAATGAGGCCGCCGCGAATTTTCCCCGAC
>JANYJA010000178.1 GCA_025358575.1 Terriglobia bacterium | reverse complement strand
AACGGGCGTATCAAAGACACTCGCATCATTATGGACACTCTCGGCCTGATGACCCAGCTCGGTGCGCTACCTTCTTCGCCTATGCCATGAGGCGGAAGTAGCGTGAAAATGCGCCGCCATCCGCGAGCGGCGGCTCTAAGGAGATGGTCAGCGATCCGGACATGAACTCCCGGTACGGGTCACTTCCCAGGGCGCGTCACACCACCGCAATGGGTAGGCAAACGCCGAGTTAACCTGAGCGTCAGGACTCGCGAAATGGCCGAACGACCCACATCTTTTGTTCAGCAAGAGATCCTCGCGCCGCTGGGCTTACGAAAGGAGAATTTCTATGTCGCAAAAAAGAATATCTAGCGGTGCGGTACACGAAGTGCCCGCAGATTTAAAAAAAGCACCTTACATCCGATCCGCAAGCGTTAGCGGCATGGGAGGATATTACACCGCTCGCATGCAACGAATGGATATGTTGGATTGGGTCAGCTAAAAAGCAGAAACTCGAAGCCGACGCATCGAGTGGGGCTGTTCAAGCCTTAAGGATGGAAAACGACGCCCCTGTTGTTGGCCCGGGTGCGCCCACCGATGATTCCATGATCGACGGACGCGCGCTCACGTGCGGCGGCAGATCCTCAGGGAGGCTTGATTGGGCGCGGTCGCGCGGGCCACTTCACTTCGGAGGATATTCATCGCGCGCTATCCGGGGGAAAACGCCGCAACCGCGGACTTCAGCGCGGACGTTCGATAGAACTCTCGCGAGGGCTGCCGGGCTCAGAAACTCTAGCCTGTCAGGCCTCATTGACCCCTTCCTAAGCCGCTATAATAGCCAGAAGGAGTTCCATCAGCACCACCCAAATGCTCGATATCAAGAAGAGACTGCAGGAAGAAATCACGGCGCTCGATTACGAACTGCACAACGAACTCCCCAAGGAAATCCGCACCGCCCGCGCCCATGGCGACCTCAGCGAGAATGCCGAATACCACGCCGCTAAAGAGCGCCAGGGTTATGTCAACGCACGCCTCAATCAGTTGAAGCAGCGCTTGGCTGAAATCTCGATGATTGACTTCACCAAGATTCCCAAAGACAGGGTCGGCCTGGGGTCGCGCGTGGTAGTGCTCGACACCAAGAAGGACGAAGAGATCACCTACACCCTGGTCATGACCGAAGATACGGACGCCGCCAAGGGGATGATTTCCACAAGCTCTCCCATCGGCCGCAGCCTGCTCGGCAAAGACGTCGGCGATACCGTGAAGGTCACTCTCCCCGGCGGGACAAAAGAACTCGAGATCATCAAACTCCAGACAATGCACGACCTGGCAGTGTAGTTATGACGTTTACGCGCGCAATTGGCGATGTCTTCGGTGCCGTAATTCACAAAATTGTCGGCGCCCTGGCATTGTCGCGAATCCACCCCAACGTCCTCACATTTATCGGTCTGGTGATCAACATCTGGGCCGCCTTCATGTTCGCCGCGGGACGTTTCCGTTTCGCCGCGGCCGTGGTCTTGGGTGCGGGATTGTTCGACATGGTTGATGGCCGCGTGGCGCGCGAAACCAACCGCGTGACGCGCTTCGGCGGTTTTTTCGATTCGGTTCTGGACCGCTACTCCGATCTCGCCCTGTTCATGGGATTGCTGGTCTACTACGCATCGATCAACCGCTTTTTCTATATCGTTCTTACGGCCATTGTGATGACCGGGTCGGTCATGGTGAGTTACACCCGCGCCCGATCCGAAAACACCATTCCGAAGTGCAAAGTCGGTTTTCTCGAACGGCCGGAGCGCATCGTCTTAATTATCATCGGAGCGTTTTTCGATCGCATGGCTCCGGTCCTTTGGGTGATCGCCATCTTGTCGAACCTCACCGTGATCCACCGGATGATCTACACGTGGCAGGAAACTCGCCGTCTGGAAGATGCTCAACTCCGCGCCGCGCCGCGCCGCAGCACCGCTTCCGAACTGCCCACGTCTCGCTAACTCATTCCCAAGGCGTACCGTAAAAACACGAGCCGATCGGCCCATTCATCAATCTGTTTCGAGGTCGGCTTACCGGCCCCGTGTCCGGCGCGTGTTTCGATGCGGATCAGAATCGGCGCGGGCCCTTCCTGCGCCTGTTGCAAGGTCGCCGCGTATTTCAAACTATGGCCCGGCATTACGCGATCGTCGTGATCGGAAGTCGTAATCAACGTCGGTGGATACTTCACTCCGCGCCGGATATTGTGCAGCGGAGAGTACGCACGCAGCACTTTAAAATCTTCGGCGTTGTCGGGTGACCCATATTCGCCCACCCACTGCGTTCCGAATCCGAATTTGTGAAAGCGCAGCATATCCATGACGCCCACCGCAGGCATGGCCGCGCCGAATAAATCGGGGCGCTGATTGAGCACGGCGCCGACCAGCAACCCGCCGTTGCTGCCGCCAAACACGGCAAGTTTTGGAGTGGATGTATAGCGGTTGGCAATCAGCCAT
>JANYJA010000165.1 GCA_025358575.1 Terriglobia bacterium | reverse complement strand
ACAAGCGCCATGGCACGACGGACGAAAACATGATGGCGATCACGCCCGAGATGGTGATGACGACATTGCGAGCGGTAACGGTCTGTCAGTGACTCGGCGGTATTGGTTTCCAAAACCTTATGCGGATGCAGCGGCGCGGATGCGAGTGCCGTTCGGATTCTTGCTGCTGGCGGCGTTCGCGTGGTTTTCGCGGCCGAGCGTAACGTCGCTGGCGATGGGACTTCCGATCGCGTTCACGGGGTTAGCGTTGCGCGCGTGGGCGGCGGGCTACTTGGCAAAAAACAGAGATTTAGCGACGTCCGGCCCGTACGCATATACGCGTAATCCGCTCTACATCGGAACTCTGGTGGTGGCGTTTGGATTTGTGTTGGCAGCGCGGAGCTGGGTATTAGGGATCTTGTTCGCGCTGGTATTTTTGCTGGTGTACTTACCGGTGATTGAATTGGAAGAACAACATCTGCGGACGATTTTCCCGGGCTATACGGAATACGCGGAAGGTGTTCCAGCGCTGTGGCCGCGGTTTTCGCGGGCCGCGGGTCAAGCGCGGTTTCGAACCGCGCTTTATTGGAAAAACCAGGAATATCAGGCGTTAATCGGGATGGCGGTAGCGGCGGGATTGCTGGTTTTTAAAGTAGTGTGGCGCCGGTAGCGGACGTGTCGTAACCGTTGAGGGCGTCGAGTTCCCTGCGTAGGGACGCACGCTGCAATAGATCGAGCATTTGCTGGACAGCCGGAAGTTCTGTAAATTCTCTCCGGATTACCAGGTCGTAACGCTCGATGAGAAGCGACAGAAATCCGAGGCCGAACGCGCGGGCGGCAGCTTGAGTGGCGATGCAGCAATCCACCAATCCCGAATGGACTTGCCACGCGGCGGCGAGATGTCCCGCCGCGATACGGTCATAGCCTTTCACTTGAGACGCCGGAATGCCGAGACGCTGAAGCTGATTGTCGAGCAAGAGACGGCTGCCGGAACCCCGCTCCCGATTCACGATGCGCATGCCTTTGCGCGCAAGATCGGCGACGCCGCGGATCGATTTTGCGTTTGATTTCGCGAACACTAGACCTTCTTCGAAACTTGCGAAAGTCACGACAGTGACGGCACGCTTGGGAAAAAGTTTGCGCACTGCCGGCAAATTCGATTCTCCAGTCTTTTCATCGCGCAGGTGTGATCCGGCGACGTGAACGCGTCCGCGCTTGAGCAATCGCAGGGCTTGCGAACTGGCGCAGTTAGCAAGGACCAGATCGGTTCCGGAGTTTTGCAGATGACGCGTGAACACGGAGAGCGCCGGGTCGCATCCGGCGATGAGCAGGCGGTGCGGGCCGCCGATGTCATGGAGGAGTTCGACCTTGGATGCGCCGACAAGAGTTCCATCCACCGGGGGAAAGTAATTCAGAGTCATTGCGGATGGAATGCCAATCACGCGTTTGCCCACGCGACACAGGCGCACAGGCTGGCCGCGAGCGCTGAGGCCGGGGAGCATTTCGACGGATTCCAGCTTTGCGGGAACGCTAGCCGAGACCTCGATCTGAAAAAGATCTTCCACCTTCACATCGAGCGCACGGGCCAAGCGCAACGCTACAAGGGTGTTCGGGATGTAATGCCCAGCTTCCATGGCGTAAATGGTTTGACGGCTGACGCCGGCTTGCTCCGCCAGAGTGACGGCCGAGATGCCGCGACTGGCACGCAAGGCGGGGAGATTGTTTTCAATACGGTTTGGCATACTGGTGTATTACTTACAAGACAATGTCTTGTTTACAATACATATCACGAATCATTTGGGTGGGGCTATTGACGGCCGTGTGGGCGTGTGGGCAATCGGGACACGCGGAGCTTTACGGCACGATCAAAGACGCGTCTGGACTGAACATTGCTGGAGTTGGCGTGACCCTGGAACAGAGAGCGACGCATGCAATGTATAGCGCGGAAACCGGTACGACGGGCGATTATCATTTTCTCGCGCTGCTTCCGGGGGGATACGTGATTGAGGCGTCGAAGCCGGGATTTCGGACGATGCGCCGCGCGGGATTGCAGTTGCAGGTGGCGGATCGGATAAGTCTGGACTTGCTGATGGAAGTCGGGGAGAGCGGCCAGACAGTGGAAGTGAACGGCGCGGCGCCCGTGTTGCAAACAAGCACCGGCACAGTGAGCTTCCTTATCGATCAGGAGAAGGTCATTACTTTTCCGCTGGACGGGCGGAACTTTGTTCCTTTGATTGCCCTTTCCCCGGGCGTGATGCTTCCGCCCGGGCAATTGCTGCCACGTATCAACGGCAGCAGGCCGCGCACTAGCGAATATCTCTACGATGGAATTTCCGTATTGCAGCCGGAGCCGGGCCAGGTAGCCTACTACCCGGTCATTGACGCTATCGATGAGTTCCGCGTGCAGCTTAACAGCTATTCGGCGGAGTACGGGCGATCAAATGGGGGCATCATCCAGGTCAGCACCAAGGCCGGGACAGATGCCTATCACGGGACGCTATTCGAATTTTTCCGCAATGAGGCGCTGAATGCGCGAAATCTGTTTGCAACTACCGGCCCGAAACCTCTCTTCCGCCGCAACCAATTTGGATTTGTATTGGGCGGACCGATTCAGAATGAGAAGCTGTTCTTCTTTGTCGACTGGCAGCAGACGCCGCTTCGTACGGGAGTGACGCGCTTCAGCACGGTGCCGACCAGTTTGCAGCGGCGCGGGATTTTCAGCGTGCCGATTTTCGATCCCGCGACAACGGTCCTAACGAGTGCGGGGTATTCACGATCCGCGTTCGTCGACAATACCATTCCGTCTTCACGATTCGACGCCGCGGGTCTGGCGGTGCTGAACCGGTATCCGCCGCCAAACGTATTTACCGCGGCTGGAGCCGAGGCGATTGCCAACAACTTCCGACGCACCGGCGCGGATGCCACCGGCGCGGCGCAGTTCGATACGCGCTTGGACCGTTACTTCCTGGAAAAACACCGGATTTTTAGCCGATATTCTTTCTTGCGCGATGATTCTTCGCCAACAACGCCGCTGCCGGATGGAAGCGGCGACATCACCACAGGCATTACGGGGAATCGATTGACGCGTGCCGATAGCGTGGTGGCGGAACACGCGTGGACAATCTCCGCGGCGAGCGTCAATCAGCTTCGGTTTGGTTTCACGCGTCGCGGTTCGAACCAGACGGCCTTGCAAACGGGGAAATCAGCGGGCGCGCCGCCCACATTCCAGCCAGCGGGGTTCCAGCAAATCGGGCCGCCTGGAAGCGCCAATTCCCGGCTCACCACATCGGTGACAGAGTTCATCGAAGAGTTCTCGACAATTCGGGGCCGTCATAGTTTGAAAGTGGGCGCGGATATCCGGCTCGAACGGCTGGATGTTTTGCAGCCCGCGAACCCGTCTGGCTTGTTCCAATTTAGTCCCGTTCTGACCTGCGGGCTGTCGAGTTCGGGGTCACCGAGGGTGAATACGGGGAACAGTATTGCGTCTCTTCTGCTGGGCGAAGTACAGAATTTCAGCGCCGACGCGCAGCCCGCGGTGCTGAAGCCGAGGGCGACAATTACCGAAGGTTTTCTTCAGGACGATTGGAAAATTGCGCCGCGATTGACGGTGAACGCCGGAGTGAGATACACGCTGAATTTTCCGTCGGTGGAGGCGAACAATCGAGGGGCGGTATTCGATCTGAAAACGCAAGAGCTTAACTTTTTGGGACAAAACGGGTATCCACGCACGGCGCGAAATTTGGAGAAGAGAAACTTTGCGCCGCGCGTGGGCGTGGCGTATGCACTTACACCGACATTTGCGGTGCGCGGTGGATACGGGCTCACATGGATCGAACAAGCTGGGATCACGACTCCATTTACGACGCCTCTATTCCCTTATATCCAGACGCGGTCACAGCAGTCGCTCGACAATATCAATCCGGCGTTCTTGCTTTCGTCGGGACCGACGGTGCGGATTCCGCCGATTAGCGCGAATGCGGGATTGGGACAGGGAGTGTTTGCGACGCAACGCAACAACGGATCGGGTTACGCACAACAGTGGAACGTTACCCTGCAAAAAGCGTTTGGGAAAAACTGGAGCGTTGAGGCGGGATATCTGGGGTCGAAGATCACACGGCTGGGCGTACCGGATGTGAATTTGAATCAGTTGACGGTTGAGCAACTGACGCTGGGATCGAAGCTGACGCAGCCCGTCGGCAATCCCTTTTACGGGCAGATTCCGGTGACTTCACCGCTGGGGCGAAAGACCATTCCTTACCAGCAGTTGCTGCGGCCCTATCCGCGATTCACGACGGTGGCGCTGTACCGGAATAATATTGGGCACTCGACGTACCACGCGCTACAGACGCATCTGGAAAAACGTTTCGCCGATGGGCTCACGTTGACGGCGGCGTACACATTTTCAAAATTGATCGACGATGCTGGCGCGGTGTTCGACTCCGCACTGCTTACAGGTCCAGTGAGCAACTTTCAGGCGGCGGATAGTTTCAATAAGCCACTGGAGAAGGATGAATCGACGGGATCGATTCCGCAGGTTTTTGCAGCGGGGTTCGATTATGAGATCCCGTTCGCGCACGGATGGCGAATCGCGGGGATTGCGAGGGCGCAGGCGGGAGCGCCAGTGGCGGTGACGCAATCGACCAACTTCAATGCCGCGTTTGGATTTGGGATTCAGCGGCCGAATCGCGTGGGCGATCCGAACTTACCGCACGGTGATCGGACGACGGGGCGATACTTCAATACCGCGGCGTTTGGCGTGGCACCGCAGTTCACCATTGGGACCAGTTCTCGCAACCCAGTGCGTGGGCCAGGATATGAGGCCGCCGACTTGATGATCGGGAAGATCTTCCGGGTCCGTGAAAAGTGGACGATGGAATTTCGCTTGGAGGCGTTCAACATTTCGAACACTCCGCCATTGGGCGCGCCCAACGGGAGTTTTGGATCGGCGGCGTTTGGAACTATTACGACGGCGCTGGATCCAAGAGTTGTTGAGATGGCGGTGAAGATTCGGTTCTAGACCCCGGCATCTCAAAAAAAAAGGCAGTCACCGTGGTGCCCGCCTTTCTGAACTGACCGACGTGGAAATGCTACGCCGGAGTGGGTACCTTTAACTTCTCGCGCTGCTCGCGAAGCACGGCCTTCCGGCTGAGCTTGATTTTGTTGCCTTCGAGCGCCAGCACCTTCACCAGGATCTGATCGCCCTCCTTCAACTCATCGCGAACATCCTTAATCCGGTTTTCCGCGATTTCGCTGATGTGCAAAAGACCATCCGTGCCGGGGAAAATTTCGACAAATGCGCCGAAATCCACCAGCCGCACGACTTTGCCCAGATAGGTCTTTCCCACCTCAGCCACGGCTGTGATGTCGCCGATGATTTGCAGCGCTTTTTTGGCCGCTGCGGGATCGTTCGATGCCACATGAATCGTGCCGTCGTCTTCCACGTCGATCTTCACGCCGGTCTGCTCGATGATTCCACGAATCACCTTGCCACCGGGTCCGATGACTTCACGGATTTTATCTTGCGGAATATTGAGGGTGTAAATCCGCGGCGCATATTCCGACATTTCGGCGCGCGCGGTGCTCAGCGCTTCCGTCATTTTGTCGAGAATGTGAAGGCGGCCGCGACGCGCTTGTTCAAGCGCTTCCTTCATGATCGCGGTGGTCACGTTGGGCACCTTGATATCCATCTGAAGGGCGTTAATCCCCTTGGTGGTACCCGCGACCTTGAAATCCATGTCACCGTAATGGTCTTCAGCACCGGCGATGTCTGTGAGGATGGCATAAGCGTCGCCTTCCTTCACCAAACCCATCGCCACGCCGCCGACGGCAGCCGAGATCGGCACACCGGCATCCATAAGAGCCAAACTCGCGCCGCAAACGGTTGCCATCGAGCTCGAACCGTTGGATTCCAGAATGTCACTCACCACGCGAAGCGTGTAAGGAAACTGCGCTTGATCCGGAATTACGGCCATCATCGCGCGCTCGGCTAATGCTCCGTGACCGATTTCACGCCGGCCCGCGCCGCGCATGAAACCTACTTCGCCGACGCTGAAGGGCGGGAAATTGTAATGCAGCATGAAGCGTTTGGAGGCGTCGCTGCCGGGTTCCAAAAGCTCAATGCGCTGCTCGTCATCCTTGGTTCCGAGCGTCACTGTAACCAGAGCCTGCGTTTCACCGCGAGTGAAAACCGCTGAACCGTGGGTGCGGGGAAGCGCTCCCGTTTCGATGGAGATAGCGCGCACCTGATCGAACTCGCGGCCATCGGGGCGGCGGCGGACCTTCAACATCTCGTCGCGAAAAATGCGCTCTTTCAGAACGTCGTAGATTTTCGAAACTTCCTCGTGATGCGCGGGCTCGTATTTTTCTTTGAGCTTCTTCTTGATGTCGGAGATTTTCGCGTAGCTTTCCAGCTTCGGATATTTCCCCGTATTCATGGCATCAGTCAGGCTTTCGCGCACTTCGCCCGAGATATTGTCATACATTTCCTGATTGACGACCGGCGACACGTAGACACGCTTCTTCTTGCCGATTTTGGCGGCCATATCGGCGATCACACCGGCAATTTTGCGGCAGCACTCGTGGCCAAATTCAATAGCTTCGAGGACCTCGGCTTCGGAAACCTGATTAGCGCCAGCTTCCACCATCACGATACCGTCGCCCGTACCCACAACCACAATGTTCAGCTTGCTCCCGCGACCTTCGGTGTAAGTCGGGTTGGCGATCCACTTACCGTCGACCATGGCTACGCGCACAGCGCCCACATAGTGATGGAACGGAATGTCGGAGATAGCAAGTGCCGCTGCGGCGCCGATGATTCCGAGGACTGAAGGATCATGTTCGGGGTCCGCGGACAGAACCATGGCGATAACCTGGGTCTCGCACATGTAGCCCTCCGGAAACAGCGGCCGCATGGGGCGGTCGATGAAGCGGCTGGTCAGAATTTCTTTTTCGGAGGGTCGCCCTTCTCGCTTGATGAACCCGCCCGGGAAACGTCCCGCGGCATAGGTGTACTCACGATAATCCACCGTGAGAGGGAAAAACGCTTGGCCCGGCTTGGGCTGCTCATTAGCGCACGCGGTCACCAGAACCACGGAATCGCCCGAGCGAACCACAACCGATCCATTGGCCTGCTTGGCGAGCCGGCCGGTTTCAATGGTGACTTTACGGCCACCGAGATCAATTTCAAATGTGTGTGACATGCGTTGACGGGAAAGAGGTACATTCCTCTTTCAATCCATTTCCGCCGGGAGGACCGGCTGTTTTGGCGAGGGGGTGGGAGGCGACAGGAGGGAACAGCCAACAGGTGGCAACTATCATTCGTCTGGAGCCGGCTAGGCAACAGCCTCGCCGGCAAGGAGTCTGGCTTTTAGTGGCGAATCCCGAGTTTAAGCAATACGCTCTTATAGCGCTCAGGATTATTTTTCTTCAGGTAGGTCAGAAGCCGACGCCGCTGGGCCACCATGATCAACAGCCCGCGCCGCGATGCATGGTCCTTTTTATGCGTCTTGAAGTGCTCTGTAAGCTGCGTCAACCGACCGCTGATGAGAGCAATTTGTACTTCCGGCGAACCCGTGTCGGTCTTATGCATCTGATTCTTGGTGAGAATCTGCCGTTTTACTTCAGTCGCCAGTGCCATTCTAAAGGTGCTACTCCTTATCTTCTCTTTCTCTCGTTTTGATACAGATCGATGATAACACGGTTTAATACACCGCGAAACAGAACACGGCGTTTGACCCTTCGGGCGTCATGGAATATTCCCCCGGCGGCAGGCTTCCGTCGACTTCAAGCTTGAAAAGGTTATCGGAATAGCGAGTCACAGTGAGGGTGTACGGCTTCGGAGGCTTCTTGCGGGAGAACACAATTTCGCGATGCCCGTCGCGGATGTCGAGCTTGTAGACTTGCAGCTTATCGGGGTTCAATGTCTCGGATTGAAGCACGAAGACCGGACTCGGGAGTGGCGTCTTGGCGGATGAATTACTTCCGGCGATCACGTAGATGATGTCGTCCTTCTTGCCGGTTTGCTGTGACGCTTCCGAGACCTCCGTGGCGGTGACGTTGTCGGCCACAACCAGGTAGGGAACGTCGGGTTTGGGGGGAGGGGTGCCAGCATATTGTTCGGCGGCGAAAGCGGTGGCCGACGCTATAAAAACACTCAGGAGAAAGACGCGACGAAACATTCTTCCATATTAGCCGCGCGGCGATGCTGAGGCCAGCCAATTTTCCAGCGCCGGATTGAGGAAATCCGGGATTGCGAGTGCGGTGCCTTCCAGAACTTGGTGGGTGGTTTGCAGGCCGACCACTCGCATGCCCGCCGCGCGGCCCGCCGCCACGCCGGAATAGGAATCTTCGAACACTACGCAGTTCGCCGACGGCACTCCCAGAAGTTCGGCCACCCGCAAGTAGATGTCCGGGTGCGGTTTCGGCTTTTCGACTTGTTGTCCGTCCACAATCACGCGGAAATAGTGCGATAGTCCGGCGAGGTCGAGCACCAAATGCACGTTGGCGGGTTCCGCGTTGGTGCCCATTCCGATTTCGAGATTGTTGTGCCGCTTCAGGAATTCGCCGATGCCAGGCACCAGCGATTGCTGGATCACGGGCTTCACCATTTCGCGATAGAGCCGCTCTTTCGCGGCTCCGTGCTCGGCGACTTCAGCATCGGTTAAATCTTGGCCTAGAAAATCACGCACGATTTCGTCATTGCGCTTACCGTACATGCGCTGCTGCATGGCTTCGGTCGTCCGCACGCCGTGCATCTGGTTATGGCGCGCCCAAGCCATGCGATGTATCGGATTGGAATCAATCACGACGCCATCCATATCGAAAATGAGCGCCGCGATCTCAACCGGCATGAAGCTCGCTTTCGAGCCAGATCAGATAATTGGGCGAGCCCGCAAGCACCGGCAACGCCAGAACCTCGGGGACCTCATACGAGTGGGCACCTTCCAGTACGGCTCTCAGCGCTTCAAACAACCCGCGGGAGGACTTGATCACGAGCATGGTTTCCTCACTGTCCTCGATTTTTCCCCGCCAGCGATAGACGCTCCGAACTGAATTCACGATGTTGACGCAAGCCGCGAGACGATCTTCCACGAGCCTGCGGGCGAGACGATTCGCCTCTTCTGGCGACGCGCAGGTGCTCAGCACAATAATTTTGTCAGTCATTTGAGAGAACCATAAAACAATTTCAGTACTTAATGTTAAGATGCTTTTCAAAGGGCCCGTTCGATGAAATTATCTGGCTGGAAAATCGGCTACGCCGCTGTGGTTTTACTCTGTACCGCGTACGGTTTCACCATTCTACGCGGACCCCACGGAATTCCTGGATTGGTTGAAAAGCGCCAGCAAATTCACGACCTGGAAAAACAGAACTCCGATCTCAACAGGGAGATTGAGCGGAAGCGGTTGCACATCCAGCGACTCGCGGAAAGCCCCGCGGAGCAGGAGCTGGAATTGCGACAGCGCCTGAAGTTCGTCAAGCCCGGCGAGAAGGTTTACGTGACGCCTGCCACCGCAAAAGTTGCGCATCAGTAACCGGACAGGGTTCCGGGATAGTATTTGTCCTGAATTTTGTGGGCGATGCCTTTGTCGCAGGCGACATCGAGTTGCTTCCTAAATTCATCGCTGTACTCGACGCCCAGTTCCGTGCTCAATCTCTGTTTGGTCAAGCCGGGGCGGACCTTCAAAAGTTGACCCAGGCGATCGTCGAAATCGTCCATGCCAGCCTCAGCTTTTCGCGTACCAGTCGCGAAGGCGAACGTCCACTCCGCTGCCTTCGAGACCTTTCTGAAATATGGAAAGCTCCGAGCCGCGGTAGTGATAGGGATAGACGACTTTAGGATGCATGGCGCGGACGCCTTGAGCGGCCTCATCGGGCGGCATGGTGTAGGGCAGATTCATGCAGACGAAGGCGACATCGATGTTCTTGAGCGCGCGCATCTCGGGAATATTTTCGGTGTCACCGGAAAAGTAGAAGCGCTTGCCGCCGTAGGTAAGCAGGTAGCCGTTGCCGCGGCCTTTGTCGTGGAACAGCTTGCCCGGCGCGGGGCCGCGCGTGAGGTTATACATGGGCACGGCTTCTATAGTCCACTGCTCCCACTTTTGCGTCTCGCCATTCGAGATTACCTTCGCCGCTGTGACCGTGGCCGCCACGGCGGACGGAGCCAAGATCTCAGTGCCGGTTTTTGACACCTTCGCAATGGACTTCGGGTCCATGTGATCGCCGTGGATATCGGTGATGAGGATGAGGTCGGCGGCGGGCAGACCTTCGTAGCTTCCTTGACTCGGGTCCAGATAGATGATCTTGCCCCCGGCTTCGATCATGAGGCTGGCGTGCTGGATGATGGTGATCTTAACCGGGCCTGCGCTGGTGTTGAACGTTTCTACCGCACTTGCGGGCAGCGCGACCGCGGCGGCGAGGAAAAGTGAAGCGGCAAATCGTCTCATGCGCCGATTCTAGCGCAAGGTGCGGCGCGGCACTCATTGCCAAGCGGCCAACACCGCTCCGGTCATCATGATGGCGGCCGCGAGCATCCGTCTTCGGATACCGCGTTCCTCGAAATATCGATGGCCGAAGAACATCGTCAGCAAAGTGGAAACCTGGAAGAGCGCTAGCGCAACGCCAACTGGCAGGGCGCGGAATGTGAATACGACGCAAATTTGCGCGATTCCGAAAGTCAAGATTAGCCAGAAGTAATCGCCCGGATACTCGCGCATGATTCGCCTTTGATGCGGACGGCGCCGCACGAATGATACGGCGATCGCGACCGGCGCGGAGCCGATGGCCCACCAAGCGAACGCATAGAGCGGCGTGGAACCCACAATCAGCTTCTTCAGAAATACGGCCGCCAGTGAGAGGACCCCGAGCGAGAGCAAGCGGATCGGGACACCATGTCGCGGGCCATTGGCGACGGTCGCCTCCGTGCGCGTAAGCAGAATGCTTCCGGTCACAATCAACGCAACTCCGCCAAGGCTTCGGACACTCGGAATTTCGTGAATCAGCACGGCAGCGAATGCCAGGCTGACAACCGCCTTCCATGCGTTCAGCGGGCCGAAGATCGACATCTCTGAGCGCTCCAGCGCCGAAACCAGCAGCACGTTCCCAAGAACATCGACTACGGCGAGGATCGCCGTGTTCAGCCAGAAGGAAACGTCTACGGTAGGCGCGTTCCCCCACAAGAGCGGCAGCGAAAGTACCGCGAGTGCGCCGTACGTCACGGCCATCAAAAATACGGGATCTGCCGCGCGCGCCGTGAGACGCTTCTGAAATAGATTCGAGAGTGGATTCGAAACGATGCGAAGCAGAACCAGCAAATACGGAAGCATCTACATGCGCAACGCCCAACGCAAGACTGTATTCACTATAGTCAGCACGATGGCGCCTAGAAAGGCGGGGAGAAATCCATGCACGCGGAAGCCCGGCACCAGTGCCGCGGCGAATTTGAGCATGAGAGCGTTAATGATCAGCCAGAAAAGCCCCAACGTTAAAATCGTTAGCGGGAATGTGACGAGCTTCAGGAAGAATCCAAGCGTCGCGTTTACCAAGCCGATTACGATTGCCGCGATGAGTGCCGTGCCAAAGCCGCTTACCTCAATACCTTTGATCAAATTAGCGACAATGATGAGGCTGAGTGCGCTGAGCAGCCAGTTGAGGAGAAGATAGCCCATGGTGCATTCGATTGTAACAAGCAGGTGCGCATGAATCGTCTTTACGCTGGCACATCGGGTTTCGCCTATCCGAAATGGAAACCGGATTTTTATCCGCCGAAGCTTCCGGCAAAAAAGTTTCTGGAGCATTACGCCACGCGCCTGAATTGCGTGGAGGTGAATTACACGTTCCGGCAGTTGCCGTCAGCCAAAACGCTGGAAGCCTGGGTTGCGGCGACACCCGCGCATTTCCTGTTTGCGCCCAAAGCCCATATGCGGCTGACGCACATTCTGCGGCTGAAGAACGCGGCGGAATTCACCGAAGTGTTTCTTCGAGCGATCGATCCGCTGCGCACCTCGCGCCGGCTCGCGCCAATTCTGTTTCAGCTTCCACCCAACTTCAAATGCGATGCGGCAACGCTCGATGCGTACTTGCAATTGATGCCGCGCGATCTGAGATACGCATTCGAATTTCGTCACGCGACGTGGCTCTGCCCCGAAATCTACGACATACTTCGGCTTTATAACGCGGCTTTGTGCGTCGCGGAGTCCGACACGCTGGAAGTTCCCGAAGTGGCCACCGCCAATTTTGTCTACTACCGGCTGCGCAAATCCGACTACACGCCGGAGGAACGCGACGTTGTTGCTAAACGCGCTCGTCAGGTTCTCGACACTGGCCGCGATCTATACCTGTTTTATAAACACGAGGACGATCCCCACGGGGCACTCTACGCGGAAGAGCTGCTGGCGCGCTTCTGACCCCCGGCGCGTTTGCGCTTGGCTGGAGCGGGGGATGTCTCTTCTTCCTCGGCGGATGAAGTCACGGCGGACTGCACCGGTTTCTTCTTCTGCTCCAGGCTTTTCTTGAGGGCTTCCATGATGTCGATGACGGGCGCGAAGTGCGGCGCAGGAGTTTCAACGATCTTGTGGCCGTCCACCTTGGCTTGAATCATCTGCTTTAAGTTTTCGCGATAGGCGTCGTGGTACTTGGCCGGCTCGAATTCGGCAGTCAACGAATCGATCAACATCTTGGCGAGATTGAGTTCTTTTTCTTTAATCTGCGCGGTATCGGTTCGGTACTCTTCGATCTGCCGCACCTCATCGTTGTAGTACATGGTGTGGAGCAACATGCCCTTGTGGCCGGGCCGCACGACGACGATATGCTCGCGGTTGTGCATGGCAATCTTGGCGATACCGCAGTGCTTGGTCTCCCTCAAAGCCTCGAATAAGAGCGCGTAGGGTTTTTCGCCGCCCTCATCCGGCGCCATATAGTATGAGCTTTCCAAATAAACGGGATCCACGTCATCGCTCTTGACAAATTCCTGGATTTCCATCACCTTGGCGGTCTTTGGGGCCACCTTCTTAATGTCCTCATCGTCAATGACTACGTAGTGATCCTTTTCGTATTCGTAGCCTTTAACAATCTCCGTGCGCGGGATTGGCTTGTCTTCGGCTTGGCAGTAGATCACCTGCTTGACCCGAGAGTTGTCTCCTTTATGAAGTTGGTTGAAACTTATGGTTTCGCCGCGCGCCGCTGTGAACAGGCGAACTGGAAAAGATACCAGTCCGAACGTAAGATGACCCTTCCAAACGCTGCTTGCCATGTGTCGAACCTCACCTGTTCATCGCCGATTGGGCAAAATCTTAACTCCTTACACCTATATCATCTAAACAAGAACATTTCCACACCTTTATGTCATTAGAGGAATACTCCCGCAAACGGAATTTCGAGCAGACGCCGGAGCCCAAGCCCGGAAAGACGATTCCGGCAGGGAGCCGCTTCTTCATTCAGCGTCATCACGCCAGCCGCCTGCACTACGATTTTCGGCTTGAGATTGACGGCACTTTGAAATCGTGGGCCATTCCGAAAGGGCCCACTCTCGACCCCGCGCCGAAGCGCCTGGCCGCGATGGTGGAAGATCATCCGATTGATTACGGAGATTTCGAAGGCAACATTCCGGCAGGCAATTATGGCGGCGGCAGCGTGATGCTATGGGATCGGGGAACGTTCGAATTAATCGGCGATGCGGATGCGCTGAAGCAGATCGCGCGCGGCGATTTGAAGTTTCGACTTGCGGGCGAAAAGCTGAACGGCGAGTTCGCGATCGTGCTGATGAAAGGCCGCGGCAAGGGAAACGAGTGGCTGCTTCTCAAGAAAAAAGATCAGTTCGCGCGGCCAGGGTGGGATGTGGAAGAGTTTTCGCGCAGCGTAAAGACCGGGCGGACGCAGGAAGAGATAGCGAAAGGAATTGAAGCCGAGGAAAAGAACCCCGCCGTAAAAAAAAAGAGTAGCGGAGGGGCGAAATCGCCCTTGAAGGTGGCAGCGGGCATAAAAGCGCCCATGCCCGAAGCGATCACTCCGATGGGCGCCACGCTCTCAAAAGAGCTACCGAAAGGCGCCGACTGGCTGCTCGAAGTGAAATGGGATGGGGTGCGCGCGGTGTGTTTCATCGAAGATGGCAAGCTGCGTATTCTGACTCGCAACGGCAATCGGTGCGAGCGGCAGTATCCGGAACTGAGCGTGCTCCCGCATCAGGTGGAGGCCACGCAGGCAATTCTGGATGGCGAAATTGCAGCGCTCGACGAAAAGGGAGTTTCGCGCTTTGAGCTGATTCAATCGCGAATCACCAATCGGGACGCGGGCGCCGTGGCCCAGATGGCGCGCAAAAGTCCGGTTCATCTATTCCTGTTCGACCTTTTGTATCTCGATGGGATGGATCTGCGGAACCTCCCGCTGTTGGAACGCAAGCGGCTGCTTGAATCGGTTGTGAAGCCCAACCCTTTGATTCGCGTCTCGGAGCATTTTGACAATGAACGCGCGGAGGACGTGCTTGAGGCGGCGCGTCTAAACGGGCTTGAAGGCTTGATCGCGAAGTGCACCACGAGTTTTTATGAATCCAGACGAAGCCGCGACTGGCTCAAATTCAAGCTGGTACAAGAACAGGAATTTGTGATCTGCGGATATAGCGCGGGTGAGCGCGATTATTTCGGAGCGCTAATTCTCGGGATGTATGAAGACGGAGAACTGGTGCACGCTGGCAACGTGGGAACTGGATTCGACCGCAAAATAATGGCGCAAATTTACGAACGGATGGAGCGCCTGACCGCGGCGAAATCACCGCTGAAGGGAAAGCCCGCCGTTCCCAAGGGCACGATCTGGCTGCGCCCTGAACTAGTTTGCGAGATAAAATTCGCCAACTGGACGAACGACCGCAAGCTGCGCGCCCCAGTTTTCCTGGGACTTCGCAATGACGTGGAGCCGGCGGAGTGCGTGCGCGAGGAAGCGGCGGATGAACCCGCGAAGCCTGAACCTTCGCACCAGATTTTCTTGCCTGGGAATGCGGCGGAAGCATCAGTGGTGGTGGACGAGCGGAACCTCAAATTCACCAATCTCAATAAGGTATTTTTTCCGGAAGAAGGCTACACCAAGCGCGACCTTTTAAATTTCTACAGCGCCGTTTCAGATTTGTTGCTTCCGCATGTCGCCGGCCGGCCGCTGTCGCTGAAGCGCTATCCCAATGGAATTCACGACGAGTTTTTCTTTCAGAAAAACACCCCGGGCACATTTCCCAAATGGCTTCGCACGACGCCGATTGAAGACAAGCAATATGCGGTTGCGGACGACCGGTCGAGCTTGTTGTTCCTCACCAATCTGGGATGCATCGATCAGAACCCCTGGATGAGCCGCGTCGGATCGTTGGGGAATCCCGACTTCATCCTGATCGATCTCGACCCACAGGGCTGCGAGTATGAGCGTATTATCGAAGCCGCGCAACTGGTGCGCAAGATGCTCGATTCGATTGAACTAGAAGGGTATCCAAAAACCACGGGCGGCGACGGAATGCACATCTATGTGCCGGTGGAGCCGCGCTACAGTTACGAGGACACGAAGTCATTTTGCGAGGTTTTGGCGCGCACGGCGGCGGCCCGGCGGCCCGACCTGTTCACCACGCCGCGATCGGTTGCCAAGCGTGAAAGCGGCAAGGTTTATTTCGATTATCTGCAGAATGGTGAAGGTAAGACCATCGCCGCGCCGTATGTGGTCCGCGCTTATCCCGGAGCGCCGGTGGCGACGCCTCTAGCATGGCGGGAGGTGACGCCAGGCTTGCTGCCCACTCAGTTCACCATAGCCAATGCGATGCAGCGCTTCGACCGTGTGGGAGACCTGTTTGGCGGTGTCCTTAACAAAAAGCAAACCCTCGAAAAGGCGATTCGGAATCTGGAAAAGGTGGTGCGCGCCAATTAGTGCGAGTGCGGATGCGCGTGCGAGATTTCCACGGGCTGCACGCATCCGACGCCGGTGACGCCACAGCACACATGCTCAAACTGGACCGTGGTGTGGTGAATGTGGAAACCATCGGCGAGGAGTTGGTTGACGCCGCGGAGAATGCAATCGCTCACCGACGGCGGCACGTCTTCAATTAGCACATGACAACTCAGCGCGTGCGAGTTCGAACCCAGACTCCAGATGTGAAGATCGTGAACATCGAGAACGCCCTCTACGCTTCGCACTTGGGCAATCAACCGCGGTAAATCCAGACCCCGTGGAAGACCTTCCAGCAAGATATTCAGCGATTCCTTGATGATGTCCCATGCGGTCCAAATAATGAGCGCCGCCAGCATCAATGAGAGGATGGAATCGATTCGCATGAAGCCCGTGAAGTAGATGATCACGCCACCGCCGACGATGGCGGCCGAGCCAAGCAGATCGCCCAGCATGTGCACGAATGCGCTGCGTACGTTGAGGTCGTCATGCCGAGCAGATTCCAGGCTCCACATGATTCCGCCGTTCAAGACAATGCCGAGCGCGGCCACTGCGATCATGGTGAATTCCGCTACCGGCTCGGGATTTCTGAGACGCTGAAAGCCTTCGTAAAAAATCCACGCTGAAAGCACTACCAGCGTTGCGGCGTTGATAAACGCAGCCAAGACGCCGGCGCGTTGATAGCCATACGTCTTATTTTCATTGGCTGGCTTCGATTGAATGTAGAATCCGAACCAGGCGAGAAGCAATGCCAGCGCGTCGGTGGCGTTATGACCCGCATCGGAAAGCAGCGCCATGCTGTTCGATCGAAGTCCGAAAAACACTTCGATGGCGACAAAGGTGCAGGTCGCAAGCACCGACCACCGAAACACGTTTCCCGTAACCGGACCGTGATGATGACTGTGCAAGCTTCCTCCTTGCTCTATTCTACCGCGAGCGTTTTAACGCGCATGTTCCGAAACTCCACCCGAGAGCCGTGGCCCAACAGGCCAATGTGTCCCGTGGTGCGCGCCAGCCCCGGATGCTTCGCCAGCACGGCTGGGTCGGTTATGGAGGCGAGGTTGGCGTCTACGATTACGTGATCGTTCAGCGTGACTTTGATGTGCCGGCCGGCGGCAAGAATCTCTTCCTGATTCCATTCCCCGGTGGGCTTCAGAAATTCGGTTTTCGCCGGAACTACGTCGTAGATCGACCCGTGATATTGGGCGGGCTTCAGTTTGCCGCGATATACCGGCGCGTCGTGATCCAGAATCTGGATTTCCATTCCCTGGTAGGCCGCGTCGCCTTCATAGGGAGCGCGGATCCCGATGCCATTATTGGCGCCTTCGGTCAGTTTGAATTCGAAATGCAGAACGAAATTGGCGAATTCCCGCTTTGTGAAGAGATTGCCGCCGCCGTCGGCGGGGCATATGATACTGTCGCCGTCAACCGTATACCCGGAGCCTTTCTGACCCATGATTTGCCAGTCGCGCAATGGGACGAAGCCTTGTTCCGGAAGCGTTTTGCTCATGTTCTTGAAAAGGTAAAGCCCGCTCTTCCCGCCAACCACGAAGTCGAGAAAACCATCGCCATCCAAGTCCGCAACCGGGATTTGCATGCCGCCGCCGGTGCGGGTACCGTAGTCGACCACGTGCTTGATCCATTCGATGTGGCCGTCAGGCTCTTTCACGTACTCATACCAATAGATGCCGAGCGGCTCCCGTTCACCGGGATCTTTGCCGTTGTGCGCCATGAACCGCTTGCCGGTGAGGAAATCCATCTTCCCGTCGCCGTTCAGGTCGACCATGGTCATGGCGTGGCCCTGGGACCAGCTATCGTCGATCACATGCTTGGTCCACTTTCCATCGGCTCCTTGCTCCATCCAAAAGATGCCGTAGTTGTGCGCCATGGATGTTACCAGGTCATTGCGCCCGTCGCCATTCACATCCAGCACATAAATGAAGCCGGTGGTATCGAGGTCGAAATCCGGGTGAAAAGTCCAATTGGGAGTCCGCGGATCGGCGGGAGCTTCTAGCCAGCCTTTCGGGGTAATAATGTCGTTCCGGCCGTCACCGTTCACATCGCCGACGCCGATGCCATGCCCGAAGCCAGCCTGGCTCACGATATGTTTCACGAAGGCACCATTGCGAAGCTCGAACCACGCAACGCCGTCGTCTTTGCCCCCGAATTGTGGCAGAATCTCGCGCTTTTTTCCGTCGTTATCCAGGTCCACCAGGAACGCAAACTCTATGTTCTTGCCCGAATCAATGGTGTGTTCCTTCCATTCTCCGGTGGTGTTGCCGGGATTCTCGTTCCACCACAGGCGCTTCGCGAACCACGAGCAGCTCACAAGGTCGATTTTGCCGTCTCCGTTTACATCGATTGGCAGATCGGAGAAATCGTCGATGTAATTGCTGAGGTAATCGATGGTTCGGAACCGGTGCTGAGTCCAGCGCGGCGATTCATACCAGTTCTCTCCGGACACAATGTCGGGCTTGCCATCGCCATTGATGTCGGCAACGGCAACCGCTTCGTTAACGCCCAGATCGAGCGTTCGCTTCTCGAACGGGATATCGGGCGTGCGAACGGCTGCTAAACCCAAAACCAAAAGGGCCGAGCAGCCCGTGAATACGATTGAGGAAAGCCGTGGCATGCGCCCGATTGTATCGCGCATTCCCGGCGGTTCCGCGGCTGCTACTTAATCAAATTCTGATAGTAGATGCCCGTGGATGTGATGGAGTGGTTCGAAAGCGCCGTGGCCAGAGCGGCATTCGCCATGTTGCCGAGGTCGGTGGCAGTCGCGGTGGTTGGAATCTGGTTGTAATCCAGATACGCAAAGAAATACTTGTCGAAGAACGGGCTCATGTAGTCGAACTGCTTGAAGTTCGCGGATTTGTACATGGCGAGCAGGAACTCCTGATCGAGGGGTGCCCAGAAACTGAAGACGTCCCGGGAATAGATGGATGTGGACGTGAAGCCCTGTGTCAGTTCGCTATCGCGCTCTTTGTAAAGCCACGCCTCGCTCATTCCCACTTTTTTACCGGCGGCGCGGGCCGCATCCGACAGTGTGAGGATGCGCTGAAGGTAATCGGTCGAATTAATGTCGTTCACGGGATACACGTGAATGTCAACTAGATCGAGGCCGGGGATCGCCGGGATGGCGCTCTGGAAACTGGAGAAATCGTGCTGCCAGGTTCCCATGCCGGTCCCGACAATGACCCCGGTGTGAAGACCCGAGCTATTCAAGTCTCGGATGAATCCGCCGAGCATCCCGGCGTCGCCGGACGCCGTGTGAATAATCGTCGACACCGAGGGAATGGAGCTGGCCAGATCGTCCTCTTCGGTCTGAGGTTCGGCTTGCAAAATCAGGTAGTCCGGCTTGAGTTGCTGCTCGAGGGTCTGTAGCAGTTGACTGCGGCCGGCGATATAGGTGGTGCTGCTCAGCGTCTTGTAATAAGACGCAATGCTGGGGGAGTCGGATGGATGAACCGCTTGGCTCACCACCACAAATTTGAGGCCTCGCGCGCGCACATCAGCAGCAAGCTGCAAGTAAAAATTCAGCGTTTGCTGGTACTGGGCGGCATTGTTGGCGCCGGATGCCGAAGCGTAGTAGGGTTGATACAAAATTGGAAAGCTGATGGTCAACTTAACCGCTTTGATATTGAGACTCTGGATCGCATTGAGGAACGGGGTCATGAACTGCGAGTAATAGCCAGCCTGCAAGATTTTGCCATTGGCAGCGTTGTCGGCTATATACAGATCGGTCGCGAAGCTAACGGGGTATTTGGCGCCGCTCCAGGACGAGTCCAGCGTGGCGTTGAATTTGTCGAGATCGTCTTTTAGCTGAGAGTACAGGTCCTGGTATTGAGAGGGAACAGGCGGCGGAGGAGTAGAGCCCAAGGTGGTTGCGCTCGCGGAGGTGGATTGCGCGGAGTTAGTGCCGCCGGGATCGAAAGCCGAAACGGTGTAGGTGTAAGCCGTGGACGCGGTGAGCCCGTTATCTGAAAAACTTGCGGTACTGGAAGTGCCTATCTTAGCGCCGTTCCGATAAATGGTATAGCCGGACACCGTGCCAGTGGAGGGGCTCCAGGCCAAATTAATCTGGCTGGAAGAAGCCGCGGTGGCGGTCAGGTTTGTGGGCACCGAAGGCGGCGTGATGGTGCCACCCGCGATCGCGATGGTCACCGCAGCCGTGCTGGTGATCCCTCCTTCGGACAGTTGCAGCGAAACCGCGTTGCCCGCGGGCGCGTTTGCGGGGATCATTACATTCAGCTGATTCACGCCTACAAACTCAGGTGAGAGGCCGGAAAACCACACCGTGGTGGCCGCCTGGCCGCCAAATAGAACGGTAGGCGTGGTATTTGTCCCATGCAGGACACCGTCGGTGAATTTGGGACTGGTTCCGTCGGCGATGGCCGGCGTGACGGCGCCGAGACCGGTGCCAAGGATAATGACGGTATCGCCTGGCTTTGCGGGGTGAGTCGTCAAGAGCGGAACGGATCCGACTGGCGCAGCTAGTGTCCCATCCAGATTGATCGCGATGGCCTGCCCAATGCCGAAAGAAATGGAAAAAATTCCAGGTGAGAATGGTCCCACGGAGAAAGTCTTCGACACGGACGTTCCAGAAGGCGTGGCGACCACGACAGTTGCCGTTCCCGTGGTAACTCCAGACAGAACACCCCAGGGGAGCTGCGCGTTAATTTGACCCGGTGAGACAAATACCAGAGGGGCGATGATGCCATTGAATGTGACCGATACGCCAGCTAGTGAAATGGGCAGAGGAATTGCGCTGGCCAGGGACGTGCTGGGAGCCAGATTCGTCCCGAAGATGGAAACCAAAGAGCCAGGAGCGACGACTTGCCCTTTGGCGAAACTCGCCGCGTTGATTACCCCGCCATCAACCACCACTGGAGCTTGGGCATAGAGACTTGGGAGTGCTAAAAGGGAGATAATTACGCCCCAACGAATGCCTGTGAACATATTCTTTGAGGATACCAACCCAGCTTTAATAACCCGGCTATCTTTAGGAAGTTCCCCCGAAAGCGATAGGCTGGTACGTTCATGAAACTTCGCGAGATAGCTTTAGCACTGAAATGCGCTCTCTATGGTGACGGCGAAATCGAGATCGTCGGCGTGGCCGGGTTGGATCAGGCGGGCCCGGGCCATCTCACCTTTCTCGCCAACTCCAAATATGCTCTCAAAGTGAAGCAGACTCGGGCCAGCGCAATACTGGCTCAACACCCTGTCGAAAACGCTAAAATCGCAAGCCTCGTCTCGACTAATCCGTATCACGACTTCGCACGCGCCCTGGAGTTTTTCTATCAACCGCCGCGTCCCCGCCCCGGAATTCACCCGATGTCGAGCATTGCCGCATCCGCGCGCGTCGGGCCAAACGCATCCATCGGGGCATTCGCCGTGGTGGGCGAAGGCGTCAGAATCGGGGCCAATGTGGTTTTGCATCCCCACGTGGCGATCTACGAAGGCGCTGAAGTCGGGGACGACTTTTTGGCTCATTCGCACGCTACCGTGCGCGAGTACTGCCGCATCGGCAATCGCGTCATCCTCCAGAATGGAGTGGTCGTGGGGGGCGACGGCTTCGGTTTCGCCAAGCGCGCGGACGGCACGCATTATAAAATTGTTCAATCCGGCGTTACTGTGATTGAGGACGACGTTGAGATTCAGAGCCTGACCTCGGTAGACCGTGCGACTGTGGGCGAAACGCGGGTCAAGCGGGGCGCCAAGATCGATAGTCTGGTGCAGATCGGGCATGCTTGCGAAGTGGGCGAAGACAACATCATTTGCGCGCAGACCGGCTTGGCGGGGAGTTCGATTCTGAAGGAGAACGTGCTGCTCGCGGGGCAGGTCGGAATTTCAGGACATCTCACCATCCACCGCGATGCAATTGTCTATGCGCAGAGCGGAATCGGCGGGGATGTGGCTCCTGGGGCGAGGGTTTCGGGTTCGCCGGCCTTCAACGCGGGTGAGTGGCTGCGCGCCATCACGGCGTTCCAAAAATTGCCGGAAATTTTAAAGACCGTGCGACAGTTGAAGAAGAGAATCGAGAAGCCCGAATCGATATGATCGAGAACAATTCCCACCCGCCGCGGCCGCCGCTTGCCTATAACAATGAAGAATTCTTGAGAGGTCCGGAAGGGCGCTCGGTGCGAATTCTTTCGGAGTATCTGGAACCGCTCTCGCATTTTCGTAAACAAAAGGTTCGTGACACCGTGGTCTTCTTTGGCTCAGCGCGTTTGCGCCAGGATGGGCCGCTAGGGCGCTATTACGACGAAGCGCGCAAGTTAGCCCGCCTGGTCACGGAGTGGACCGCGGGACTGCAAGACCCAACGAGCCGGTTCGTCGTATGCAGTGGCGGCGGCCCGGGGATTATGGAAGCGGCAAATCGCGGCGCGATGGACGCCCACGGCAAGACCATTGGCCTGAACATCGGTCTTCCATTTGAACAGTTTCCGAACTCGTTCATCACGCCAGATTTAAGCTTCGAATTTCATTACTTTTTTATGCGCAAGTTCTGGTTCGCGTATTTGGCGAAGGCGCTGGTGGTGTTTCCAGGCGGCTTTGGCACGATGGATGAGCTATTCGAACTGCTTACCCTGGTGCAGACCAAGAAGCTGGCGAAGAAAATTTCAATTCTGTTGTATGGGTCGGAGTTTTGGAAAGAAATCGTGAACTTCGATGCGCTGGTGCGCCATGGGATGATCAGCGCGGACGATCTGGGGCTTTTTCAGTTTGCCGATGACCCGGCGTCGGCGATGAAGATTTTGAAAGAGGTCTTGGCGGTTCATCTGGATACACCAGCGCGAGAAACTCCAGCCATCGCGCATTCGGTGAAGCCGGAGTAGGATCTCAGCGGACGGGCAGCGCCCAGGCGAACAGCACGCCGCCAGCACTGGTAAGAATGTATTGGCGGCCATCCAGTTCGTAGCTGATGGGCGAACTCTGCATCTGTCCGCCAGCTCCGGCGTGCCACAGCGTTTTCCCGTCGCTGGTGCGTAACGCCAGGACATTGCCCGTACTATCGCCAGTGAAAATGATGCCGGAATCGGTCGTCAGCACTCCCGCGCCCGAGCCATTCGCTCCCAGTTCATGGGTCCAGCGAATTTTTCCGGTCTGGTAGTCGATGGCGTCGAGAACCCCTTTGCTCCATACGTCGTAATCGGCGCCAGCCCACCCGAACGTGCCGTCGGCGGGCTTAGCGAAGTAGATTCCATAACCTGGGTGAGCATCCACGATGAACAAGCCCGTTTTCGCGTCGAAACTGGGGGACCGGTAGTTCGTCATGCCGCCTTCATTCGGAGCGATCAAGCGCCCGTCCGGCGCGGGTTCTTTTTCCGGATTTGGAATCGGACGGCCCCTCTTGTCCACGCCGAGCGCCCAATTCGTGGGCCCGAAAGTGGTGGTGAGGAGACTTTCACCCGTGATCCGGTCAAGCACAAAGAAATAGCCGTTGCGCGACGTTTGCATCAGCATCTTGCGTGGTTTGCCGTGAAAATCGGCATCGACCAGCACCGGTGTTTCGACGGCATCCCAATCGTGAGTGTCGTGCGGCGACGGCTGGAACGACCACGCCAGCTTTCCCGTATCGGGGTTCAGGGCGACGATGCTGCACGTATAGAGGTCATCGCCTAGGCGGTTCGTGCCTGTCAGCACCGGGGTGGGGTTGCCAGTGCCCCAGTAAATCAGATGCAGCGCCGGATCGTAAGTTCCGGTCATCCAGGTCATTCCGCCCGATGTGGCGCCCGGAGTGCCAACCGGCGGCGTGCTGTCCCAGCGCCATTGCGTCTGGCCTGTCTCGGGGTCGATGGATTTCAGAAATCCGCTGAGGTTGTCGAAATCCCCCGAGACGCCGACGATGACGTGATTGTTCACAACCAGCGGGGACATTGTGGTCCAGTAACCTTTTTGCGAATCGGCGACGACGATGTTCCAACGCACCGTTCCGTCGCTCGCATTCAGACAAATAAGATGCGCGTCGGGCGTCATGAAATAGAGCCACTCCTTGTACATCGAGACACCGCGCGAACCAATGTGGAAGCCCTTGTTGGGGGGATAGGTGTAGTGCCAGAGTTGATGGCCGGAGCGCGCATCCACTGCGTAGACGTTGTCGGGGACGGTGATATAAAGGACGCCATCAACCAGCAGCGGCGAACATTTTATCTGCTGAATTTGGCCGGTCTGGTAGGCCCAGGCGAGACCCATCTGGGCGACGTTCTGCTGCGTAATTTGCGTCAGACGGCTGTGGCGCTGCCCGGAATAATCACCGTGGTAACCCGGCCAGCTATCGGCAGGCGGCTTGAGAAGAAGGTCGGGATTCACACCTTGGGCCAGCATGGAACCGGTGAGAGCCGCGAGAAGGCAAAAACTATGGAAACTATTCATGTCGGCGCGGCCTTTTAGCGAAGGGTCTGCAGGTAAGCCATCAAGTTGTGAATGTCAGCGTCGGTATACTTTGCCAGCAGGGCGGCATGAACTTCGGCGGGCGCGTCCACAGTGTATTTCACTTGGCGGGCGGGCCATGAGCGATACCTCTTCGAACTATCGCGCATGCCAATGGTGAACTCATCTTGATAGGCCAGTTCGCCAGAGAGAGTTTCGCCGGATGGCAGCGTCACCGTAACCTTGGCTTTGACGTCCCGCGGATATAACATCTGCATTTCGAGCTTTAGCCCTTCCAGACGTGTGGCAACGCCCTTAAGATCACCGGTTGGCGAGTGGCAGGTGGCGCAGCGTCCCGCACCGGTGAAGTATTGTTTGCCGGCTTCCGCGTTCCCGGTCTGCAGGTCGGCGACATCTACACCGCGGCGCCCGCCCTTCTGGGATTCGGCCGTGGTCTTCCGATCGTGAATGAAGGCGACCAGCGCGGCAATCTCGCTCTCCGGAAGCGCAAAAGGCGGCATTCCCTTTTCTGGGCGACCGTTGCGAATTACGGGAGCCACTTTATCTCCGCCAATGTCTTCAGCCACCAGCTTGGAGCGAGTCAAATCCGGACCATCTTCACCGCCGCCGGCGTCGCGACCGTGACAAAAAGCGCATTGCTGAATGAACTGGGAACCTCCGCTGGCCAGCATGGCTGCGGTGGGCTTCGCGGTTTGGCCCGGAAGCAAGCTGAAACCTCCGAGCATCCCCGCGATTACGAGTGCGCGCATTCCTAAACCATAACACTGGCGGTTTGGAGTGAGACTATGAAGTAAATGGTGCAGACCTACGGACTCACCCACATCAATCTAGTGGTCCGCGATGCCGACCGCTCGCTGCAATTCTACCGGGACGTTTTCGGCGTCGAAGAATATTCCCGCGGAGGAGGGTTGCTCCACGCCAGAACGCCGGGTCAGCACGATGTCATTACTTTCGACGAGGGCGCGGCCGGTGCGGGCGAATCCCGCGGCATCGCGCACTTCGGCTTCCGTTTAGTCTCACCAACCGACATTGATGCCGCTGTAGAAGAGGTCGAACGTGCCGGAGGTAAGCTGCTGCGGCGGGGCGAATTCAGTCCGGGTTACCCTTATGCGTACGTCGCCGATCCCGATGGTTACGAGGTGGAAATCTGGTTCGAATGAGATTCAAGGCGTGATGTTGAGATTCCACCGCAACACCACCCTCTGCTCACGCTCGTAACCTAGGACGCTCAGCGTCGCCGTCCCCAGCGCGAACAGCTTTCCCGAAACGGGCGAAAGGTTTAGCCATCGAGCCGCCAGAATTCGCAGGATGTGGCCATGCGCGAACAGCGCCACATCTCCAGTAGTGGCGGCGATTCGCGCAATGACCAGATCGGCGCGTGCCGCCACTTGCTCCACCGTTTCGCCATCCAAAACGCCGTCTCGCCACAGTTGCCACCCCGGCCGTTCCGCTCGGATCTGCGGCGTCGATTTACCTTCATAGCTGCCGTAGTCCCATTCGCACAAATTGGGTTCGTTTTGCGAGACATCGGCATACCCGGCAAGCCGACAGGTTTCAACCGCGCGCAGCATCGGGCTCGTCAGGACCAGATCGAATTTCCGCCCCGCGAGGTATTTACCGAGCGCTGCTGCGCGTTCCTCGCCCATCGCGGTTAACGGGAGGTCCGTGCGGCCCGTGTGGGCACCGGAAAGGCTCCATGCCGTTTCGCCGTGCCGCATCAGCCAGATTTCCCGCGGATTTCCCATCGGGTCAAGAGTACCGCGAATTCGCTTATCCTGAACGTTATGGCGAAACTCGGCTTTCTTGGGTTAGGCATTATGGGCTATCCGATGGCGCGCAATCTTCTCGCCGTCGGTCATGAAGTAGCACTCTGGTCGAACACTCTATCGAAAGCAACGACGCTGGCTGCTTCGAATCCTGCCGCGACGGTCTATGGAACCCCGGCGGAGGCGGCCTCAAACGCGGATTGCCTCTTCCTCTGTTTAGGCAATACCGAGATGTCTGAACGCGTCCTGCTGGGCGAAAAAGGCGTGATTGAGGGCGCGAAGCCCGGGACTGTGGTCGTCGACGCCAGCACGGTGAGCCCCAGTGCCAGCCGCCGGATCGGTACCGCCCTCGAAGCCAGGGGCCTCAAGTTTCTGGGTGCCCCGTGCACTGGATCGAAGCCCGGCGCTGAGGGCGGCAATCTTACTTTCATGATCGGAGGAGAGGAGGCGGTGTTTGAGAATGTTCGGCAATTTTTCGAGCCGATGGGGAAGCGCCTCTATTATTGCGGTGGGCCGGGTATGGGGCTCCACGCCAAACTGAGTCAGAACTTGATCTTGTCGAATATTCTCCAGGCGTTCAACGAAGGGATTGTGCTCAGCACAAAAGCTGGAGTTGATCCCCAGCTTATGCTCGACATCCTGGCGAACAGCGCTGCTAAGTCGGGATTGATCGATTTTAAGGCACCCTTCGTCCTAAAACGTGATTTCTCGCCCAATTTCTCCGTAAAATGGATGCACAAGGACATTGGACTGATGTTGGAATCGGGAAAAGACCTGGAAGTTCCGCTTTTCTTGACCGCTTTAACTCACCAACTGTTCCAGTCTGCGATTTCCCAGGGGCTAGGTGAGGAAGATATTTGTTCTACTATCAAGACTTTAGAGAAAGTCACTGGAGTGGAAGTAAAATCCCAAAAATAATAATACAAATTTTGGTTGCAATCTCTCGCGGGATATACTAATATTGGAATCAAGCCGGGGAGAGAACTCCCACCAAAGCGAGACTAACCTCTAAAATAAAGACCCCTGAAGCAAACCTCCCCGGCGCCCGCAAGGGTTTGCTTCCAACCGCTGCCCATCGCAGTTCCGCTCCTTCCAATGTTATGATTCGCAATGTTCCATGAAGGCGCTTTCCATCTTAGGATGCACCGGTTCAATCGGTACGAACACCTTAGACGTGGTGCGTCAAAATTTGGACCGGTTCCGCGTCCACGCATTGGCCGCCGGACGAAATTACCAACTTTTGGCGGAACAGATTCGCGAATTCAAGCCGCATGTTGTGGTGGTCGAATCTGAAGAGATAGCAAAGCAGTTACGATCAATTCTTTCGTCTCCCTCCACTTTTGAACTACTGACCGGTCCCGCCGCGCTGGTGGAAATCGCGACCGCTCCGGAAGCGGATGTGGTGATGTCCTCGATCGTCGGGGTCGCCGGTCTTGAAGCTACCTACGAAGCTGCCAGAGCCGGTAAGCGCATCGGACTTGCTAATAAGGAGGCTCTGGTGTCCGCGGGAGCGCTCGTGATGGAGGCGGTTCGCAGTTCAGGCGCCGAGCTAATCCCCGTCGACAGCGAACACAATGGAGCCCATCAATGTCTGCGGGCGGGTAAGCGTTCGGAAGCCACGAAGTTAATTCTGACGGCTTCGGGCGGTCCATTTCGCACCACTTCGAAAGAAGCGCTAGCCTTTGTGACTCCCGCTCAAGCTTTACAGCATCCTACGTGGAAGATGGGAAATCGCATTACCATCGACTCGGCCACTTTGATGAACAAGGGCTTCGAAGTGATTGAAGCGTGTTGGCTCTTTGATTTCGCGCCGTGCGATGTCCAGGTTGTGGTGCATCCGCAATCGAGCGTGCATGCCATGGTGGAATATAACGACGGCAGCGTCATCGCTCAAATCTCCGCGACCGATATGCGGATGCCAATCCAGTATGCCCTCACGTGGCCCGAGCGTGCCCAGGCTCCGGTGGCGAAAATCGACTGGTCGCAGACGCGTCAGTGGGAATTCTTCGCGCCCGACCTGGATCGTTTTACGCTGCTTCGGTTGGCGTACCAATCGATGGAAGCCGGAGGGACGGCTTGCTGCACGCTCAACGCCGCCGATGAAATCGCGGTCGAGGGGTTTCTCGCGGGTCGCATTAGCTTCCCGGGAATCGCGGCGGTGGTTGAGGAAACACTGGCTCGTGTGGCGTCCCCTCAGGCGGGCACAATAGGGGATATCCTGGAGGTAGACCGAAAATCGCGTGCCGCCGCACGTGAATTGGTGGCATGCGGGTCCCGAACTTCGGTGCTTCATTCACTTCAAAACTGATCTTTCAATAACAAATTATGGCCGCACTACAAAATATCGTTTGGCTGCTGGTGCTGATCGGAGTCATGATTCTGATCCACGAGCTGGGTCAC
The DNA here is from genome assembly GCA_025358575.1 of Terriglobia bacterium. Taxonomy (GTDB): domain Bacteria; phylum Acidobacteriota; class Terriglobia; order Bryobacterales; family Bryobacteraceae; genus JANYJA01. The sequence continues at coordinate 26,099 of JANYJA010000165.1, read as the reverse complement.
TTCTGGGCTGCGCGTTATTTCGATGTAAAGGTGGATGTCTTCAGCTTCGGCTTCGGCCCTCGGATTTTTGGATTTAAGCGGGGCGATACGGATTACCGTCTTTCGGCGATTCTCTTCGGCGGATACGTCAAGATGTCCGGCGAGCAGCCGGGCGAGGAAGCGTCCGACGATCCTAGAGGCTTTTTGCGAAAGCCGCGCTGGCAACGCTTGATCATTGCAGCGGCCGGTCCCTTCATGAACATCCTGCTCTCCATCGGGCTGTTGACAGGGATGTTCATGGTTAAGTACCAAAAAGTCGTCGAGACATGTGGCGCGGTGATCGGGCATGTCGCAAAGGATTCGGCGGCCGCGAAGGCGGGCATCCAGGACGGCGACAAGATTGTTCGTCTGGAAGGGAAAACCGATCCGACCTGGGACGATATTATCCGTGAAGAGATATCAAGTGCCGGCAAGCCGCTGGCGGTGACGGTGGAACGGGCCGGAAAACGAATTCCGCTTCTAGTCACGCCTATTCTGGACGAAAAAATAGGCGTGGGTATCGCGGGCTGGGAGGAGCAGAGTGAGATCCTCGTCGGGAATGTGTCCGCCAACATGCCTGCAAAGAATGCAGGATTGCAAAAGGGCGACCTTCTCTTGAGCATCAACGGCATCCCGATCCGATCCCGCTACACGTTGCAGGAGGTCATCAAGAAGACTGAAGGGAATCCGGTATCGATTGATTACCTTCGCAGCGGGCAACGTCAGACGGTAAGTTTAGCGCCGGTCTTTAGCAAGTCGGATCCGAAGCCTCGCTGGATGATCGGCGTGGAAATGGAATTAAAGCTCAACGTAGTCACCACTCGTTTAGCGTTCTTGCCGGCGCTTGAAGAATCCGTTATCCAGAACAGGAAGAGTGCATCGCTGATCTACGCGTTCCTGCGCGGCATGCTCGAACGCCGGATGTCGGCGAAATCCCTCGAAGGTCCCATCGGAATCGCTCAGCGATCCGGGGAGGCTGCTCGCGAAGGCCCGGCAGCATTCCTGCTTCTGATGACGGTGGTCAGTCTCAACCTGGCCATCTTCAACCTTTTGCCGATTCCAATCCTGGACGGCGGCGTGATTCTCTTGCTGCTGATCGAGATGGTTATGCGCCGCGATGTCAGCTTGCAGGTGAAGGAAGGCATGCTGAAAGTTGGATTTGTATTCCTGATGGCTATTGTTGTGTTCGTTCTTTACAACGATATTTCGAAGATCCTGCCGCAAGGTTGACAAGTGCTCGCCTGATTCTCCGAACCTAATCGAGCGCCGCGATCATCTGTTACGCTGAACTTGCCCATGGAGTGTTCCTGTATTCGACAGACCGATCTGCCGCACACCACGGCCCTGTTCGCGGACTTGGTTTACCATCCGGATCGCGTATCAACATTTTATCCGTTCATTTCAAGCGATCCCGATTCGTATGACAAAGCCGCGGCGGAGATCGATTTTCCCGCCGACCGTCGCGCGGCACTTGTAAACGCATTGCGCGGCCAAAACGGCAATAGCCCTTCGCTAGATCTTCTCGCCAAGCCCGGCACCGTCGCTGTGGTTACCGGTCAGCAAGTGGGTTTGTTTTCCGGCCCTGCTTACACGGTCTATAAAGCGCTGACCGCGGCGAAACTGGCGCGGCATCTGACCGCTCGCGGGATCGCGGCGGTTCCGGTTTTCTGGCTGGCCACCGAAGATCACGACTTCGCCGAGGTGAATCAAGCGTGGGTTTTCGATTCGCAATATCAGCCCGTGCGGCTGGAAGCGGGCGCGTCGCCCGGTCAGAATCAGCCAGTGGGGCAAGTGATCCTAAAATCGCTTCCGATGGATGCATTGCGGGAAGCGCTTGCGGGGATGCCCTTCGCGGAAGAGGCGGTTGCGCTCGTGCGCGAATCGTACCAGCCGGGGCGCACATTCGGTGAGGCATTCTCGTCGTTGGTTCGGAGTCTGCTATCGAGTTACGGCCTGTTGCACCTGGATCCCATGGCACCGGCGATCCGGGAGCTTGCCGCACCCGCAATCCGGGATGCGATTGAGGCGGCACCAGATCTAACCCGAGAGCTTCTGCAGCGGAACTCCGAGCTTACGGCGGCTGGCTATCATGCCCAGGTGCACGTGGCGGAGCAGACTTCGCTGTTTTTTTTGCTGGAGAACGGCCACCGTTTGACACTGCAACGAAAAAACGGCGACTACGTGGCGCCCGGGCGAAAAATTTCATCTCGCGAACTTCAGGATCGCGCCGTCCAGATTTCGCCCAATGCTCTGTTACGGCCGGTAATCCAGGATTCCATTCTTCCTACCGTGGCATACGTGGGTGGACCGGCCGAGCTAGCCTATTTGGCGCAATCACAGGTCATCTACAAGAAGATTCTGGGACGTCAGCCGGTAGCGCTGCACCGGGCGGGGTTCACGGTGCTGGACGCGCACAGCCGCAAACTAATGAGCCGGTACCAGTTGGATCTTCCCGATTTTTTTCATAGCGAATCCGCCGTGCGGGAACACATTGCCACCACCCTGGTGCCGCCAACCCTGGCAAGCGCAATGCAAGCCACCATCGACAAAACTTCTAATGATGTGGATAGCCTTGTCGCACAATTGGCCCGCTTCGACGCGACTCTTTCCAAGGCCATGGCTAAGAGCGAACGCAAGATTCTTTATCAGCTCGGCAAAATGCGCGATAAAGTGGCGAGGCAGTCTCTCGCGCGCGACGAAAGAGCTTCCCAAGACGCGGCGTCTCTTCATGGATTGATTTACCCGCATCAACATTTGCAGGAACGGCTTTACAGCATTATTCCGCTGGTTGCGAAGCACGGCTTCGGGTTGATTGAGCGGCTTTCGGATAACGTCCATTTCGACTGTCCCGACCATCAGTTGCTGATCGTTTAAGCATCCATCCCGCCGCCCGTCGCTGCTGTTACCATTTACATGCATGCGCAAAAACGTGGTTAAACAGGCCCTTGCGGAGGGCAAGCTGCAGCTCGGCACGGGCTTCGGACAGTTCCGCACCCCGGAGGTGGCCCGCCTTCTAGCGGCTGCTGGATTCGACTGGGCATTCATCGATACCGAGCATGGCGGATTTGACCTTGAAACCGTCCAGGACATTTGCAGCGTGGCGAGTGGCGTGGGTCTTTCTCCTATTGTGCGCGTAGCCGATCTCCAGTATCCGCTGGTGGCCCGCGCGCTCGATTGCGGCGCCCAAGGAATTATTTTTCCACGCGTGGAGTCGCCTGAGCTTCTGGCACAAGCCGTCAGTTGGGCCCGATTCCCTCCTCTGGGAGTTCGGGGCTACGGTCTTACGGGCGTGCAGATTGATTATGAGACGCTGAATTTCAACCAGATCATTGAGCACGTCAACGCCAACACCATGGTGGTGATGCAGATAGAGACGCAACGCGCTCTGGACGCTCGCGAAGAGCTATTGTCGGTTCCAGGAATTGACGCGGTGATGATTGGGCCTGCCGATCTTTCCATTTCATTGGGTGTTCCAGGGGAATTTCAGCATCCCAAAATGGTGGACGCGATAGAAAAAGTGCGCGATACTTGCGTGCGGCTCAAGATCGCTCCCGGCATTCAGACGCGCACAGCGGGGCTCGCAAAATTTTGGAAGGAGCGAGGCATGCGATTTTTGGGATGCAGCAATGAAACCAGCATGCTCTTTGATCGGGCCGCGGAACTGGTGAGCCAGATTGCGAGGTAGCGCGCGGTTCGCCGCCTGCGCCTCATTCGGGCTGCTGCTTTTTGGTGGCGTTGCTCCGCAATACCTAGACCGGATTTCGGCCGATTCGCTCCGCGGGCACCTTTCGTTTCTGGCTTCAGATCTGCTCGAAGGCCGCGCCACGCCCTCGCGCGGTCTGGACCTCGCGGCAGAATATATCGCCGCCCAATTCCGCCGCGCCGGTTTGCAGCCTGGGTCGAAGGACAGTTACTTCCAGCAAGCCGATTTTCTGGAAGTGTCGCGAAACAATGACGGGTTCCAGTTCCAAATCAAAGGCGAGGACAAAACTCTAACTCTCGATAAAGATCAGGTGACTGGATACCCCGGTGCCGCACTGTCGTTAGACAGCGTTTCCATTTTTAAAGTCACCAAAGAGAATGCCGAGAAGATTTCCGTGGAGGGCCGAGTGGTTGCGATCGAGGGGGATCGGAATCGTGCTCTTCTTGCAGTTCTGCAGAAGTTGAAACCCGCTCTCGTGCTTTCTTTCCAAAAGGAAAAGAATGCGTTTCGTGGCCCGGTTGCGCAACTGATCGAGGTCGGGCAGGCGAGTCCCGAGCCGCCGCAAACCTTCCTGACCGTCAACGGCCCGGACGCCGCAAGTTTAATTTCGAAACTTCCCGCGGGGGAGACCGGCGCGAAAGTAACAGTCCACTTCAGCGCTCCCGTCCAGAAGGCCGTAAAAGTTCGCAATGTGGTAGCAGTTATTCCGGGTTCCGATGCCGTTTTAAAAAACACCTACGTGCTACTGACTGCGCATTACGACCATCTCGGGATGAGCTCATCCGGTGACAGCGATCGGATATACAATGGCGCCAATGACGACGGAAGCGGCACGGTTTCAGTCATCGAGATCGCGACGGCGCTGGCCACCCGGCCGCATTCGAAGCGCAGCATCGTATTCATGACTTTCTTCGGCGAAGAGCGTGGCTTGCTGGGCTCTCGTTATTATGGCCGCCATCCGCTTTTTCCGCTGGCCAAGACCGTCGCCCAGATCAATCTTGAACAACTGGGCCGCACCGACGATAGCAATGGCCCAGAAATCGCCGCGGCGACATTTACGGGCTTCGAGTTTTCAGATATTCCGAAGATCTTTGAAGCCGCGGGCAACGAGACTGGCGTGAAGGTTCACCAAACTAAAAACAGCGACGAGTTTTTTGCCCGCAGCGACAATCAGGCGCTGGCGGATCTGGGAGTTCCGGCTCATACGCTGGCGGTAGCCTACGATTTTCCGGATTATCACAAGGTTTCTGACGAATGGGAAAAAATCGACTACGCCAACATGGCGAAAATTGATCGCATGATCGCGCTGGGCGTGGAGATGCTCGCCGATAATGCGGAGGTTCCACACTGGAACTCCGCAAACCCAAAGACCGAAAGCTATCGCAAAGCCCGTGGTGAATAATAAGAATCCCGCAGTTCCTTACGTTCTTCCGTTTGCACTCTTCATTGCCATTCTGGCTGTTCAGAACGTAATACCGGTTCCGCAAATTTTGCGCTTTGTTCTTTGCCTGACGGCGATTGCGACCTTCTCGCGACCGGTTCTAAGTTGGCGCATGGTGAGCCCGATTGCAAGCGTGCTCGTCGGCATCGGCGTTTTTGCGATCTGGATCGCACCGGAAACCCTGATACCCGGATACCGCGGATTCTGGCTCTTCTCTAATTTCCTTACGGGACATGCCGTTGCCTCGACGACTCAAGTACAGCAGGTTGACCCGTTCTTTTTAACTACGCGTGTGCTCGGCAGCGTGGTCACCATTCCCGTTCTGGAAGAGTTATTCTGGCGCGGCTGGCTGATGCGCTGGCTCATCAAACGTGACTTCCGGGCAGTTCCTCTCGGCACCTACCACGCGGAGGCTTTCTGGACCGTGGCGGTTCTCTTTGCCATGGAGCATGGGGCCTACTGGGAAGTTGGTCTGATTGCCGGCGTGATTTACAACTGGTGGATGGTGCGGACCCGTAGTCTCACGGATTGCATTGTGGCTCACGCGGTGACGAACGGCTGCCTGGCTGTCTGGGTCATCACGCAACACCAATGGCAGTACTGGCTCTGAGGGCGAAAATTGCCCGCGCGTTCGATACAATTTGGGCATGCCTAACGAAACATACGCGCTTTTCGATACGACTGAAGGAAAATTCAAGGCCAAACTGTACGCCGATAAAGCGCCGAAAACCGTCGAGAACTTTGTCACCCTGGCAGAGGGAACCAAGACGGGCAAACCCTTCTTCGACAACCTGGTTTTTCATCGCGTGATTCCAGACTTCATGATTCAGGGTGGTTGCCCTGAAGGAAGCGGACGCGGCGGCCCGGGTTATAAATTCGCCGATGAGTTTCACCCCTCGCTGAAGCACACCAAAAGCGGATATCTGTCCATGGCGAACTCCGGCCCAAATACCAACGGCAGCCAGTTTTTCGTCACCGTGGCCCCCACGCCGTGGCTGGATAACAAGCACAGCATTTTCGGAGAAGTAATAGAAGGGTACGACGTAGTGGAGAGAATCTCGAAGATGCCGCGGGACTCACAAGATCGTCCTAAGAAAGAAGTGAAGATCAACACGGTGAAGATCGAGAAGGATAAAGAATGAGGTTCGGCACGCCATAACCGGGCGCGCCGCGCATGTCGACGATCATCTTCGGCGGGACTTTCGACCCCATTCACAATGCGCACATTGAGATGGCGCGCGCCGCAGCGAAGCAGGTAGAGCGTCCGAGGGTGCTATTTGTTCCCGCTGGAACTCCTCCTCATCGGGCGACCGTAGCGACATACGACGACCGATTGGCGATGGTGCGGATCGCTTGTCTGAATGAGCCGCTTTTTAAAGCATCGAACATCGAAGAAAGCACCGACAAAAGCACCGACAAAAGCTATTCGATTCTGACCATTGAGAAAGTGAGGCTGCGCGTGGGGTCGGACCCTCTTTACTTCCTGATAGGGGCTGATGCGTTCGCCGAGATTGAGACTTGGCACCGGTGGCGGGAGGTGGTGGAAGCGGTCGAATTCATAGTAGTGGCAAGGCCTCGCGCAAACTATCACATTCCCTCAGCCGCGCAGGTGTGCCGGGTGTCGCTCGACCTGGATGTTTCGTCGTCGCAGATCCGCAAGGACTTAGCGTCTGGCAAGAGTGATGTTGCAGTTCCGGGTGGCGTTCTGGATTATATCCGCCAGAACCGGCTGTATGAATTGCTGCCATGAGATTCAGTCACATCGGCTCTGATTCCATTTAAGTTATTGCATATCAGTAACTTACAATCTGATTTCAGCCAGACACAAGACGCTTTGCATGATCCCATCTATAAACTGAGGCCAGCGAGAACTTATTTCTCGGGAGGTTTAGATGATACTCGGCCGGGTAGGGGCTTTAGGGCTCTGGCTTTCAGTAATTGGATGGACTCAACCGTCCATGACCACGATTCAAGATACGTTATACAAAGCCGATGGATCCCGGCTGAACGGCACAGCCGTTGTGAACTGGGCGGGTTTCGAAGCAGGTGACACCTCCAACATAGTTCAACAGAGCCTAACCGTCCCGATCATCGACGGGAACCTCTGGGTGCGGCTGGTTCCGAGTTCTACCGCCACGCCCGCGACGGTTTACACCGTGAGCTACAGCAGTGACGGTAATCAGCAATTTGTCGAAACCTGGTCGGTACCCGCAAGCACAACGACGCTTCGCGTACGTGACGTCCGCACCGGAAGCACCACAACCAACAGCCCGACACCTCCGGGTCCGACGGTGCCTGGCGGACAATCGCCGATTTTGGAGAGTAACATTGTCGGCCTGGTCTCAGATCTCGGACTCCGGCCCGTGAAAGGTCCTGGATTTGGGCTTGGCCGGACGGCAATTGTGAATTCCTCTGGGGGAATCGAAACCGTCGTCGGGAATTCTTCCGACTGCGTTCACGTAGACGGGACGTCGGGGCTTTGCTTCGACCCTTCGCTTCTCCCTTCCTATTTCGACGCGGAAACACCGGGTGGCATCGTCGATGGATCGAACACCAGTTTCACGCTGGCGAACGCGCCCAGCCCGGTGAGCGCGCTGTCGCTATACCGCAACGGCATTCTGCTGAAAACCGGTTCCGATTACAACCTTACGGGCAGCACCATACAGTTCTTAAGCGGGGCGACCCCGCAGCCTCAAGACACGCTTCTGGCATCGTACCGCCTGACCGCCCCCGGAGCTTTGGGCGGGTTGCTGGGTGGGCCGCCTGCGCCGGTGCACTCGACCACGCCGCAGGTGCTTTGCAGCAGCGCGGGGTCTTCTACCACCGGTACTGCGGCATCGAGCCTGGGGAGCTGCACCATCCCGGGAAACCTGTTCGCGTTCGGGGACCGCGTTGAAATTCGGTTCTCGCTAGCTCATCAGGGGAATAGCTCCACTTCTGAATTTTTCGTTTATTGGGGCACTACGGTCTTGGTTCACAGGACGCCGGGAACCAGTGACGCATTGATCGCCGGACGAGCCGAAGCGGCCGTGAGCACCTCCGGCGTGCAGTTCGATGTGGAAACGTGGGGCACGCTTCTCGCCTTCCTTCCAGGCCTGGGGAACGCGGTCGACTCTCTCTCCGTGCCTCTGAAAATCGATTTTCAAGCCGACCTGGCGCGTGCCGGGTCTGACAGTATGGCGTTGGTTAACTATACGGTGCTGCGCTATCCAGCGATCAGTCATCCGTAACCTCCAAGGAACGGACGAGATGGAAAAAGAATTAATAGGAAAAATTGGAGAGAACGTTTTGGTCCACGTGCATTTGCACGATCAAGCGGACGGAACGTTCTTGGCGGAGTGCCTCGAAATTCCGGGTTGCTCCGTCTCAGCTCCTTCGGAGCAGGAGGTCACGGACCTTATCAAGGAGGCGATTGAAGCTTGCGTTAGCATGCTGCTGAAGGAGGATGCCAAAGAGCGCAAACTCCAAATTATGACCGCGTAATCTATTTCAGATATTTTTCGAGCTCTGGATTAAGCTGTGCTTGCACGGCCGGGTCGTTGAGATCCTCCTTCGTCACTACGCGTGGCGCAAGGTTCTGAATCTTTTGTGGAGTGCCGCCCTTGAGCTTCATCACGGCCGCCTGTACCGAGTCGTACCCCATTTTGAAAGGATTCTGAACCACCAGCGAATCAATCAAACCCGCTTTTAAATCTTCGATTAGCGTGGGGCTGGAATCGAACCCGACCAGCTTCACGCTGCTCTTTCGGCTTTTCAGCGCCTGTGCCGATCCCACTGCGCTCGATTCATTGGAAGCGAACAGCGCATCCAGAGCCGGGTAAGTGGTAAGCAGATTTTCGGCTACGGCCAACGACTGGGCAAAATCGGCATTCCCATAGCGCTTGTCCATAATCTGAATTCCTGGAGCATCGCTCTTGATTGCATCTTCGAAACCCTTCTCCCGCGCCATGGTCGATGCACCTCCCGCCTGCACCGCGACAATCGCAACTTGCCCCTTTCCGTGCAGGATTTCTTTGACCCGGGCAGCCGCCATTTCACCCGCATGGTAATTATCGGTCGCAACCTGGGCCACGAAATTTGGCGTGTCGACGGGCGAATCGAAGATGATAACGGGGATTCCCTGCTTGGCCGCCCGGTCTACAGCGCTCACCATTACCGTCTTATCGATCGGGGCGACTGCGATGGCGTCCACTCCCTGGTTGATCATAGCGTCGATAATCTGCAGCTGTCCGTTGAAGTCGGTCTCCGTGGCCGGTCCGCTCCAAAGGATCTGAACTTGATTTTCACCCGCGGCCTTGTTCGCTCCGGCATGGACCGACTGCCAAAACATATGCGACCTGCCTTTAGGGATCACGGCGATTCGCTTTCGCGTATCCCGCGAACAGGCGGCAAATGCGGTCGGCAGCAGGCACAACGCCAGCCAATGTCGTGTGGTCAAGAAAGTCTTACTTGTTTACGAAGCCGCTCACGTAAATCGCGTGAACGCCCTTCACCAGGGTTTCGGTCCCGGTCACGTCCACGACCTTCGCCAAGTTGTCCGTTGCCGCTTTCCGGAAGGTGGTCTGCCCGTCACGACGGGGATCGTGCTCTTCTTCCATCAGCATGTAGATCAGTCCGGCCTGCGTCACAAGTCCAATGGGCTGGCCGCTGTTTAGGCACTTAGTCCCGCAAGGCTTGTGCTTATCGCCGTGCTTCCCCAGTTGCAAATAACACGAAAGGTCGACGATTTCGCCGGTCACACTCACCGCCTTACCCATCACCGGCTTGCCGTTCACGGCCGCGCCGATCGTCGTCGTAGACCACGGCTGGTCGGCTTTCTCTCCCATTGTCCCGCTAGAAGTGAATCCACCTTCCGGATTCATCTGCGGCTGCAAAACCCCGCTAGCGGATGCGGGTTTGGCCGTAGCCGCCTTCTTCTCCATTTTCTTGTCGGCGTCCTGCGCCATCATGGCCATCGAGGCCACCGCCGGAACCGCCAAAAATATCAATCGCTGAATCGTCATGTTTCCTTGATCTCCTCGGTTGAAACTTATCCGCGAACGCTCGCCGCGGGAATCTTCCGCACCAAGTCCGCCAGTTCAGTTTGGCTCTCGGCGCCGATGGTGAAGCAATCCAGCACATTTTGGGCGAGGGCGAATTGAAGCGCCTCGTCGGCCTTGTTTCGAAGACGGCCCGCGCCCAGGATCTTCATCCCGATGATGCCCTTGCCCGATTCCTTCATCTCTTCCAATACACCCAGCACCACTTCCGGCGAAGCATCCATAGCGATTTGGGCGGGATTGATTCGCGCAAGATCGACTTCCACCCACGGTGTCCGTGCCGATGTCCGCAACGCTTCAATGGTGTGATTCGACGTTCCGTGCGTACGAACGATGCCCTTCTGTTGCGCCGCGGAAATCACTTCCATGGCACCCTTTTTCTTCTCGGGCCAATTTCCGTCGAGCATGCAATGGAGCAGCAGGATATCGATGTAGTCCGTGCCCATCTCGCTCCGAAAGCGGTCGAGATCCGCGCGCATTTCCTTCTCCGTGGAGGCATGCGTCTTGCTCATGATGGCGACGGTTTCGCGCTTCACGGATTTCAGCGCTTCCTTGACGTGCGGATGGCTGCCATACTGATCCGCCGAATCCCAAAAAGTGCAGCCGTGGTCATAGCCGAATTTGAAGAGATTAGCAATTCCTTCGACCCCCAACTTCTTGGTCTGATTCGAACTGCCGCCAGCGCCATTCGTGCCTGTGCCCATGGCCAGCCGGCTGACTTCAACCTTGCGAGGACCGAGAAGCACGCGGTCGCTGGCCTGCTTCTTAGTGGTACCGGCAAATAGCGGGTAAGGAAAATTGTTGAGCGAAACGGCACCCGCAACTGCGGCGCCCCGCGCGAAGAAGTCTCGACGGTTCATGGTAACTCCCGTCCAATATCATATGCCAAGCGCACCAGATAAGACTGAACGGGATTCCCCTCGCAAACGATGGGTGACCGCTGAACGCTTTACACGGCGGCGGCGCGAACGAGCATTCCGGCAATCTGCTGAACAGCGCCTTGAATTTCGTTAACGCGGTTTTCCAGACGCTCCAGGTCGGAGGCCTGCGGTTCCGGGGTTACATGCAGCACGGGTCGCGAAGCAGCGACATGTTTCAGAATCGCGCATCGGGCGAAATCTGAAATACTGCGGGCACTCTGATCCTCGGCGGCCTTCTTCAGGTCGTCGTATTCGCGTTCCGAAAGACGAAAATTTACTAGTCGGGCTCGTGGTTGACAGATGGCCATGTGGAAATCCTCTCTCTCCGACTAAACACGGACAATTACAATTTGCTTCGGTTTGTGATGAATTTTTTTTAACGGCGTCAAAAACGATAGCCGGGAGGCTTTATATTCTTCAGCCGCAAATAAACTTCGGCTTGTCCCCGGTGGTGGGCCATGTGCGTGAAGTATGACCAAAGAACATCCCGACCCGGCATTTGGCGCGGCTCTTTGCCGTAGATCTTATCAAGTTGCTCGTCGGTCATCACATCGAGTTGCTTTGCGCAGAAATCGAACGAGTCGTTCAAATATTTCATCGCACTCGTCTTGTCGACTTTCTCGGGCCGGGCGGGCGGGTTTTCACCTGTAATTCGCCCAAAGTTGGAGGCATTGGCCTGCGCGATATGCGCCATCAGCTCTCCAAAACTCATTTCGACGGGTTTGAGTTCGGTGTTCGGAATAAAACCGTAGCTCTCAGCCGGCATCGCGTCGGCCACCGCCATGGTGAATTCGCGGGACACGGCCCAGTGTTTAGCGAAGTCGACCTTCCAGTCGGCTGCGCTGAAAGACGACGCTCCGTATATCGGCATCGCGAGCAGCGTGCACGCAGTAGCCAGGGGCAAATACAACGAACGTTTCATCGATGATGTCTCCGGGTCTATTGTTAACGAAAAAGCACCAAACGGCAACCTTTCAAGGGCGCGCCAGTTTGCGTGATTGCCACTTCACCACGGTCACGCCGGCAAAAATGATGGCCATCGCGAAGGCTTCGCGCGCACCGAAGTGTTCCCGATAAATCAGCCATCCAAGGGTCACCGCGACGACCGTGTTCGCGTAGGGATAAATGGACACCACCGCCACGGGAAGCTTATCGAGAGCATAAGCGTACGCGCTATAACCCACAATGGAGCCGAAGACGACCAGATATAAAACCGCCCCAGCACTGCGATAAGACCACACCACGCTGGCATGCGGCACCATGGCCGCTATCGGCAGGAATAGCAGCCCCGCCGCAAGCTGCTGCACGGCGCCCGTCACCACGGGGTGAGCCTTGGCGGGCTGCCTTCTTTGATAAATAGATCCGGCCGCCCAAGCCACCACTCCGACCTGCGTGATGGCGAACCCGACCAGCGCGTCCGTGCCCAGGTTTTTCGAATTGAGGCCCGGCGTGACCAGCATCGCGGTGCCGGCGAAACCCACCAGCATTCCGAAGATAGTTGGCGCGTGCAATCGCTCTCCGCCCGCAAACGCAGCCTCGATGCCGACCATCCAAAATGGGGAAATTGTGATGAAGAGGCTCGCAAGGCCGCTCGGAATCATCAGTTCCGCCCACGCCAGACTGCCGTTTCCAATGCCCAGAATTAAGAATCCGCACACTGCCGCAATGCCGAGTTCACGTCCGCTGGGCAAGTGCGCTCCGCGTGCAGCGGCCGCTGCCAACAGCAAAACTCCCGAAATAATAAAGCGTCCGCTCACCAGGATAGCCGGCGGAAACGACTCCAGAGCCATCCGGATCGCCACGTAAGTCGTCCCCCAGAATAGACAGACGGCAGCAAGCGCCAAGTAGGGCTTCACACCGGCTTGTCGAGGCAATTCACAGAGTAGCAGTGGTTATGCCAACATGGAAAATTGATCGTAACGCTCACCGTAAACCCAGCCATCGACCGGACCATTACCGTCGACCGGCTCGCATTTGAAGATCGCGCCTATATTCTCTCCACCAAAGATTCGCCGGGTGGACGCGGCATTAATTCCTCTTGTGTCGTTCATTCGTTCGGCGGAGAAACTCTGGCAATTCTGCCCGCCGGCGGAACTTCCGGAAAGCGCCTTAGCGATTTTCTATGCGAATGCGGTTTCCCGGTTGTGATAGTCCCGATCCGCAATAAAGTTCGCACGAACCTCACGATTACCGACCGGCACGGGCTCACGGTAAAGCTAAACGAGCCCGGACCGAAGGTGGAAAAGGCTGAGCTTGCCCGCATCGAGCGGGCGGTAAAAGCCAAGTTGGATCAAGCGGATTGGCTCATGCTTTGTGGCAGCCTGCCTCCAGGTGTTCCCTCGAAGTTTTACGCGCAATTGATCCACCTGGCTCGCGAGCACGAAGTGAAAACGCTTCTCGATACCGATGGTGATGCCTTGCAGGAAGGCATCGAAGCGAAACCGACGGTGGTTTCCCCAAACCAGCAGGAGGCCGAGCGGCTGCTCAAGACCGCCCTGCTTACGCGTACCCACTACTTGCAAGCGGCTGAACGCATTCAAACCATGGGCGCCGAATCCGTAATTCTTTCCCTCGGTAGCCGCGGCGCCGTGGGCGCATTCTGCGGGCGGATGATTGAGGTGATTCCCCCGCGCGTGGACGCCGTCTCGCCCATTGGTGCTGGCGATGCGATGGCAGCCGCGTTTCTCTGGGCCATGGAGAACAAAGACGATTATAAAGATGCTTTGCGCTGGGGCGTCGCGGCCGGGACAGCCTCGGCTCAACTCCCAGGCATGCGCTTCGCCACGCTCGAACAATCTCGCGAAATTTATAAAGGCGTGGAAGTTCGGCGCGTCGAATAATGTCTACTTTGCCCGTAGACAACAAATCGCCCGAACCCCCTAAACGAAGCAGCGTTGTGCGCTCCGCCGGAATCGTTTCCGCCGCGGTGTTTGCAAGCCGCATCAGCGGCCTGGTTCGCGAAAGCATCATGGCGCGACTCTTTGGGGCGAGCCAACTCAACGACGCGTTTGTGCTGGGGTTCCGCATTCCGAACCTGACGCGTGACCTTTTTGCTGAAGGCGCGCTCTCATCGGCGTTTGTCCCCACGTTCACGCGTTATCTCACAACGAAAAGCAAAGAGGAAGCTCGCGAACTATCGAACCTTGTCGCCACCACTCTTGTTGTGATCGTGGGAGTTTTCTGCGTGCTGGGGATGGTGTTCAGTCCGCAACTGGTAAACCTGCTCGCCCCAGGCTTTCATCAAGTCCCTGGAAAATTCGAAGTCGCCGTCTCTCTCACCCGCATCATGTTCCCATTCCTGCTGCTGGTGGCCCTCGCCGCGCAAGCCATGGGCGTGCTGAATGCGTGCGATCAATTCGGCGTCCCGGCAATGTCGTCGACATTCTTCAACATCGGCTCGGTGACATGCGGCTTGGTTCTCGGCTATTGGATTGGTCCCCACATCGGCCTGCAGCCAATCTTCGGCATGGCCTATGGGGTTGTCTTTGGGGGGGCGATGCAGCTTTTCTTTCAGGTGCCCAGCCTGCTTCGCCAAGGCTTTTCTTACTGGCCCCGATTGAGCGCTTCGCACCCCGGCTTAAGGAATATTCTGCGCCTCATGGGTCCCGCGATTCTGGGCAACGCGTCGGTCCAGATCAACTCCGTAATCAACACGAACTTCGCCGCTGGCATTACCGATGCCGCGGGTCACGTGATCAACGGCCCGGTGAGCTGGCTGAGCTACGCATTCCGTTTCATGCAACTGCCGCTAGGGTTGTTCGGAGTCTCCATCGCTTCGGCGACGCTTCCCGCCATATCCCGGAGCGCGGCCGCTGAGAACATCGCCGAATTTCGGCAGACTCTGTCGCGCTCCATCGCCATGGTGATGCTGCTGACGATTCCCTCTTCCGCGGGTCTAGCCGTGCTGGGTGAAAGCATGATCGCGGCGGTGTATCAAGGCGGCCACTTCAGCCGCGCGGACACGCACCAAACCTCGATTGCGCTTTCCTGCTATGCGGTGGGCCTCACGGGCTATGCCGCGCTCAAAGTGCTGGCGCCCGCATTTTATGCTCTGAATGACGCGCGCACGCCCATGATCGTGAGTCTGTGTTCGATTCTGGTGAACTACGCGACCGCTAACACGATGATTCGTTTCGCCGGGTTGGGCCATGCGGGATTGGCTCTCTCCACATCCGCGGTGGCGCTGTTCGGATTTTTCGTGCTGCTTTTGGTGATGCGGAACCGCATACACGGGGTAAACGGAGGCGCCCTGCTTGCCAGCTTCCTGAAGATCACCACAGCCTCCGCTGCAATGAGCGCGGTGTGTGGGGCTGCGAGCCATTTGATGCTGCGGTCGCTCGGCCACTCGCGCCTGGGACACCTTGCGACGCTGGGAGTCGCCGTTCCGCTTGGGGCAATCTGTTTTTACATCGGGTGCCGGCTCCTCAAAGTCGCTGAACTCGATGCCGCCCGCGACGCCTTCGTCGCGCCGCTCCTGCGCCGATTCGGTCTCGGCCAGGGCCCGCATGCTAAACTTCCATAAGAAATGCTCCCCGACCTTAAGTTGGCGGTGCGATTACAGGACCTGGACAATCGTGCCGCGGATCTAACCAAAGAAATTTCCGCGCTTCCAAAACACATCGCCGAAATCGAAAAGAAGTTAGAGAGTCACCAGCGTCGGCTGGAAGCCGACAAAGCCGCGTTAGCTGGAAATCTTCGGGACCGAAAGAAGTTCGAAGCCGACATTCAAACCCAGGAACAAAAGATCTCAAAATTGAAAGGTCAGATGGTCGAAGCGAAGAACAACGACCAGTACCGCGCCTTTCAACACGAGATTGATTTTTGCCAGAAGGAAATCGGCTCGTCCGAAGATCGCATTCTCGAATTAATGGGGGAATCGGAAAGGCTCGAAGGCAATGTGAAGATTGCCGAAGCCGCGCTGAAAGAAGAGAGAAAACAGGTGGATTCCGAGAAGGCTGCCGCCAAGGATCGCACGAGTGCGGACCAACAGGCACTGTCGTTGCTTGAGTCCGAGCGAAAATCTATCGTCAGCCAAGTTTCCCCGATAGTTTTGAAATCGTATGACAGAATCTTCAAGTCGCGAGGCGGAGTGGCGATCGCCGAAGCTCTCGACGGCCGCTGCTCAAAGTGCCATATTGGCCTGCGCCCTCAGTTTTACCAAGAACTAAAGCGGGACGTCAAAGTAATGTATTGCGAGAGCTGCAACCGGATGCTCTACTACAACCCGCCGCAGAGTTTTGAGAACGAAGTAGGGCCGGGACACGTTTCGCACCCGGCCTAGTCAGCCAAACTCTGGCTAATTGAGCGCGCAGCCCGGATGGCCGCAATTACAAGAGATTTCTAACGTCCCTTTCGCATCCTTGCAGCTTGTGCAGCAATATTTCTCCCCTTTCGGTGCCATGCACGAGCAGGAAGGGTGGGCGCATTTTTTGGCTTCATCGGACATAACAAAACACCTCGACGATCACAATAGCACTTTCCGAGCCACTCGCACCGTTGGGTCGCCTTCAGGAAACTGCGGCCAAAGTCGTCTGCAGTTCCGGCACTTCAATAGCGATTCGCGTGCCGCGGCCCACGTGGCTATCGATGTACATCCGAAAGTCGCCACCGTAAATAACCTTGAGCCGCTCGCTGACGTTGCTTACGCCGATGCCGCGGTCCAGCAATGTAGCCAGTTGAGGCTCGGGAATACCTACGCCATCGTCCTGCACGATTAAGTGCAATCGGCCATCGACGCGCCGGGCTTCAATGCGAATGGTGCCGCCTTCCATCTTGCCGCTCAGCCCATGTTTTACGCAGTTCTCGACCAGCGGCTGAAGGAGCATGCTGGGCACGAGCATATCCAAGGTCTCGGGCGCCACATCCCGCTCATATTGAAGCTTCTCGCCGAAACGGACCAGCTCTATTGAGAGGTAATCCGCGATGAAATCTAG
Organism: Terriglobia bacterium; assembly: GCA_025358575.1. Classification (GTDB taxonomy): domain Bacteria; phylum Acidobacteriota; class Terriglobia; order Bryobacterales; family Bryobacteraceae; genus JANYJA01. The sequence continues at coordinate 9,045 of JANYJA010000165.1, read as the reverse complement.
TTCGTCGCGGAGAGCGGTCAAATTCTCGTGTTTCCGCAATAACCGGCGCAGAATGCGGGAAAGTTGGTGAACCACCTCGCGAGCCTGCGGAGGGTTCGTTCGAATCAATGACGACACCGAATTCAGCGTGTTGAATAGAAAATGCGGATTGATCTGGCTGGTCAAGGCGTCCAGCCGCGCCTGCATCAGAAGGCGCTCCTGTTCCTCCAGCTTGATCTCATTGCGCGCGTTGTTCCAGACTTTGAGCGGCAGCGTCACCGCGAAAAAAGTGGTTGCGTAAACCGCCAAAGCGATTGGGAGGTCTGGAACGTGCCAGGTATCTTCCAAAGAGAAGATTTTTCCAGGAAAGATATCGCCGAGCGTTTGACGCAGAAATTCCGCGAACAGAATCGCCGCGAAAAAGAATACGTGGAATAGAGAGCGCGGCAGATTCTTGACGTAGCGAATCGCGCGGTACAAATTCAGGTCGAAGAAAGGCGAAAAGCGCCAGACATCTTCCTTATCGACGGCGCAATCGCGCAGCAGTCCGCCCATCACGCCGATGCCCGCGAACACAGGCATGCTGAGATATTCGTGATTGAACATGGCTGGGATGGAAATCAGAATCCCTGACACCAGGCCCGTTGCGTAACCGCCCAGAACGCCCGCTAGTAAACTGCCTTCAAGGCCCAAGTCGACAGCCTCATAACTGCGAATGATCACGCGAATCCCGACGCCGGCACCGAAGACGCCTGAAAACCACATAGCCAATTTAAACCGCTGATTGAGCGTGCGCACCTCACGCATCAGCAGAACGCGGAGCGCCGGAAACCGCACCAGGAAGCTCGCCAGCGACGCCACCACTCCCAGCTTCACCAGCAGCGTTATTAGGTGCCGTTCCACTCGGTGCCTATTATAATGGATGGTTAAGCCGCTTCAGTTCTTACCGATGCAAACAACTGCCACCTTTCGGCTGGCCAAAATCGCCGAGGCTAATTTCCCATCCGAGTACGGGCTCTTCCGAATCTATGGATTTGAGGGGCATTTTCTAAGCGCATCCACGGATCGCGTTGAAGAGGCTGTCGTTCTCAAAATGGGCGACCTTTCCGGGCCGCCGCCGCTGGTTCGCATTCATTCCGAATGCCTAACGGGCGATGTGTTTCACAGCCTTCGCTGCGATTGCCGCGCGCAGCTCGATCTTTCCTTTGAAAAGATTGCAGAGGAGGGCCGGGGTCTGCTGATCTACGAGCACCAGGAGGGTCGCGGCATTGGGCTGCTCAATAAACTACGAGCCTACGAACTGCAGGACCAGGGTGCGGATACGGTAGAAGCCAATGAACTTTTGGGTTTCGAATCGGATATGCGCAGCTACCAGCTTCCGGGCCAAATTCTGCGATTCTTCGGACTATCGCAGATTCGCTTGCTTTCAAACAATCCCGAGAAGGTGGCGGCAGCGGAGAGCGCCGGTGTGCGGGTCACGGAGCGTGTACCGTGCATCGCCGATCGGCACGATTCCAGACAAGCCTACCTGCTCACGAAGAAAAACAAGATGGGACACTTGCTCGAAGGACTTTAGCCATCGCTGCCCGCGAGTGGCTTTTGCCGGCTGGTCCAACTGGCTTTGAGAAAATCGCGGTTCATCCTCGCAATCACCTCTAGCTTGATCTCCTTCGGGCAGACCGCTTCACATTCGCCTATGTTGGTGCAGTGTCCGAAGCCTTCCGCCGCCGCTTGCGCGACCATGCTCAATGCGCGTTGGCGTCTCTCCGGCTGGCCCTGCGGCAGCAATCCGAGATGCGAAATTTTGGCTCCGGTGAAAAGCGCCGCGGACGCGTTCGGACACGCGGCTACACAGGCACCACAGCCGATACAGGCCGCTGCATCCATCGCCCGGTCCGACTTGTCTTTGGGAACCAGAATCGCGTTTCCATCGGGCGCGCTTCCCGTCGACACCGAGATATAACCGCCCGCTGCAATGATCCGGTCCAGCGCTTTGCGGTCCACGTAGAGATCTTTGACCACCGGAAACGCGCGCGCACGCCACGGCTCCAGAAACAGCACGTCGCCGTCTTTGTAATGCCGCATATGTAACTGGCACACGGCCGTTCCATGCGACGGCCCATGCGCCACGCCGTTGATCATAAATCCACAAGATCCGCAGACGCCTTCGCGGCAGTCGTGATCAAACGCGATCGGATTGTCGCCTTTCAAAATTAATTCTTCATTTACGACGTCCAGCATCTCGAGAAACGACATATCGGGATTCACGTCTCGCGCTTCATAGCGCACCATACGCCCTTTGTCGCTCGCGCTATTCTGACGCCAGACATGCAGCGTTAGGTTCATATTGGCGTCCTATTTGTAACTTCTTTGCGAAGGGTGCACGTAGCGAAATTCCAGGGGCTCCCGGTTCAAAACAGGAGCCGCGCCATTCGCCGCATACTCCCAGGCCGCCACGTACGAGTAGTGCTCGTCATCGCGCAAGGCTTCGCCCTCGGGCGTTTGGAACTCCTCGCGAAAGTGGCCGCCACAGCTCTCATTACGATCTCGCGCGTCGATGCACATCAGCTCGGCGAGTTCGAAAAAATCAGCTAGGCGCCCGGCGCTTTCCAGGGATTGATTCAGCCCTTCCGGTCCCCCAGCCACCTTCACGTTCCTCCAGAACTCGTCCTTTAGCCGCCTGATTTTCTGAATCGCTGTTTCTAAACCTGCGGCCGTCCGCGACATGCCGCAATAGTCCCACATGATTTTGCCAAGTTCGCGGTGGAACGAAGCTACGGTTCGATTGCCGTTGATGGCGAGCAGGCGCTCCGTCATCGCGGTTACCGCGGCTTCCGACGCGCGGAAATTGCCGTGGGTCGCTTCCAACTTTTCGAGTTTGGTATTGGCCAAATAGTTTCCGAGCGTATAAGGAATTACGAAATAGCCATCCGAAAGGCCCTGCATCAACGCGCTGGCGCCCAAACGGTTCGCTCCGTGATCCGAAAAATTGGCCTCGCCAATCACAAACAGCCCTGGGATTGTGCTCATCAGCTGATAGTCAACCCAGAGCCCGCCCATGGTGTAGTGGATCGCTGGATAGATGCGCATCGGAAATTTGTACGGGTCTTCGCCAGTGATACGCTCGTACATCTCGAACAAGTTTCCATAGCGCTCGACAATGGCTTGGCGTCCCAAGCGATGGATGGAATCTGCAAAATCCAGATAAACGCCTAGACCACTCTCGCCAACGCCGCGCCCATCGTCGCAGACCGCCTTGGCATTCCGCGAAGCCACATCGCGCGGCACCAAGTTGCCAAAACTGGGATACCGCCGTTCCAGATAATAGTCGCGTTCGCTCTCGGGAATTTGATCCGGCGGCCGCTTATCGCCCGCTTTGATCGGCACCCAGATGCGCCCGTCATTGCGTAGGGATTCGCTCATCAGCGTCAGCTTCGATTGGTAGTCGCCGGAAACTGGGATACACGTGGGGTGAATTTGCGTGAAGCACGGATTCGCGAAAGCCGCGCCTTTCTTATGCGCCCGCCAGATAGCCGTGCAGTTCGAACCTTTCGCGTTAGTTGAAAGGTAATAGACGTTGCCATAGCCTCCAGTGGCAAGGACAACGGCGTCGGCGACGTGCGATTCAATTGTGCCGGTCAACAGATTACGAGTGACGATTCCGCGCGCGCGGCCGTCGATCACGACCAGGTCGAGCATCTCGGTATTGGCGAGCATCGTCACGCCGCCAACATGCACTTGCCGTTCGAGCGCCTGATAGGCGCCTAAAAGAAGCTGCTGGCCTGTCTGCCCGCGCGCATAGAAAGTTCGCGAAACCTGCGCCCCGCCGAACGAACGGTTCGATAGAGTGCCGCCGTATTCTCTCGCGAATGGCACTCCTTGCGCCGTGCATTGATCGATAATCGCGGTGCTGATATGGGCCAATCGATAAACGTTGGCTTCCCGCGAACGGAAATCCCCGCCCTTGACGGTGTCGTAGAACAAGCGGTAAACACTATCGCCGTCGTTCTGATAATTCTTTGCGGCATTGATTCCGCCCTGTGCCGCAATGCTGTGCGCGCGCCTGGGGCTGCCCTGAAAGCATAAACATTTCACGCTGTACCCGAGCTCGGCCAGCGTCGCGGCCGCCGACGCCCCAGCCAGTCCCGAACCAACCACAATCACGCTATATTTGCGCTTGTTGGCCGGGTTTACCAGCTTCATGTCGAAGCGCGCGCGGTCCCAAGCCTGCTCAATCGGCCCGGAAGGAACTTTGGAATCGAGTTGCATTTAAGTGTGGATTACTCCCGCCAGAACCGCCACAGGAATGGCAATGAACCCGGCGGTTATGAGGATGGCTCCGAGCGCAGCGACGCGCTTGATGACAGGCATAAAGCTCGGATGATTGGCGCCGAGCGTTTGAAACATGCTGTAGAGCCCGTGATGCAGGTGCGTTCCAAGTAGAAGCATCGCAAAAATATAGAAAAAAGCCACCAGCGGCGATTGAAACGCTTGAACGATATTGCCGAAGACCGCTGCGCCGTTAAAGTTGGGCTGCCCCGTCCCGAGGGTGAAATGCATCAGATGGAACGCAATGAAAAATGCGATGAACGGACCGCTCCACATCATCGTGCGGGATGCGAACGACGAATGTGAGTTGTTCTTCTTTGCGTAAGCAACCGGCCGCGCAGCACGTTTCATCTGCGTCAATTGAATGGAAGCGACGATATGCAGAATGACGCTCACCAACAGCACCAGACGCGTTCCCCAGAGCAGGACAGGCGTCGCCTTCAAAAATGCCGCGTAGGAGTCCAGTTGGTGCTGCCCTTCAAAAACCTGCAAATTCCCGGCAAGATGGCCCAGCACAAAACCGAAGAGAACGACTCCGGTTACAGCCATTACGGCTTTTTTTCCTATCGGAGCGGCATAAAACCGCGAGGCCCTGTTCGGGTGGCCTCCGACCACAGTTGCACTCATCTGGATACTCATCGTAACCCTAAAATCGCGCTGCCGCTAAAACGGGATCGCAACTAGTGGCCCAAGTTTTCAGATGCAGATCAAAGCACCACAGCTTCCTATTTTGAGATCACCACACCATCCCGATTTCCATGGTGTAATTGCGCGGCGCAATGAAATGCGTGCCACTGAAAGTCGAGAGGAAATTGTACAGCGCCACTTGATTCGTGATGTTCTCCGCCGTCACCTGCAGCGTAAAGCGCGGCCTCTCCGTGTGAAAAAGATTGTCGATGCCGGCGCCCAAATCGAATAAGTGGTGGGGAGTCACGCGCGCCGGATTGATATCGTCGTTTTGCCTGCCGGGCGGCGGGATGCGTATCAGCGCGGAACTTGCGTTGCCTCCCGGGCAACTCGTAACGGGGATGGAGACCGTAGCGAACCTTGGGCCGCAATGAAAGAGGATCGAAGCCTGCTGGTCCCCGGTCAGCCCATAAGCCGACTCGACGTCTGGCACGCGACCCACCACCAAGCCGCTGTCGTAGCGCCAGGTGAACGCTACCCAAGGTCCATTTTTGCCGTGTTGATAGCGGAGATGCGTTGTCTGCTCGAAATTCTGATCATGATCAATGCGGAACACTGAGTTACTGATCGGCGAATTGAAAATCAGCCCGCCGTTCTCGGGTCCGAAGAATCGCGCGCGCGTGTGCGCCAGCACCGAGAACGCGCTGAAGCCATGAATATCGGTCAAATTGATTCGTGCCGAGAGCCCGTCTATCTTGCTTTTGCGCCACTCAATTGGAAATGCGAGAGGAGAGTTGAATAAATTGTCGAAATCGAAAGCGTTCCGAGTGTATTTCCAGAAATAGCTCGCGTCCACCACAAGAACTTTAGCGATACCCTGTTCTATTCCAACGTTGTATTGATTGCGGCGGCCGGGACTGAGTGGCTTCGCGCCAAAGGCACCGAGTGTATTGCCTGCCAACCCGCCGACCCCGGTCGCACTGGAAAGAATCAGGTTTTCGTTGTAAGGCGTTTCGAAAAAGCGCGAGTACGCTACCCGTATCACCGTTGCCGTCGGCTTAAACAAATAGGACGCTCCGAGGCGTGGCGCAATTCCGGAGGCTCCCGATAGTCCGCGGTAATTGTCGCCGCGAATACCCGCTTGAATGGTTAACCCCCGAATCGTGATTGCGTCCTGAAGATAGGCCGCTTGCTGCTTGATATCGGTATGGCCGCGGAAATGAAAGCGGGCTCCGCCCCGTGTCAGATCAAAGAGCAGAAGCCCTGGCTGCTGTACTGGGTCGACGAATGCCGGATCGGTGATGCCAAAGTTGAAGTTTTCGGTGAGAAAGGTCGACTGCACCTGAATTCCCAGTTTCACGTTGTGAATGCCGTGAACGTAGGATAGGTCCGTCTTCACGCCGAGATTGCCTAGCGATCTATTTTGTGCCACCGTCGCCGGAAGATCCGCGAAGGCATTCCCGCTCGGAAAATATTGCGACTCGTCATGGCGGAAAAATGGGCTGATATTCAGCACAAGCGCCGGCCCAAAAATGTGGGCATATCCGGGGGCGATGTTAAAGCTCCGGATCTGCTGGTGCTGATCCTGGCCGGCACTCTGTTGATCGTATGTGTTGGGACTCTGGAACCAAGCGCGAGAAAAAAAAAGGTTTAAGTGAAGTGTATCGGCAGCATTGGGCGCAAAATCTGCGCGATCGAAAATGGTTTCATTGTTGCCGCGGTCATGCAGCGGCGAGAATTCCGGGGAATCCAGATATCGCCCCGAGCGCACCGCGTTAGCCACCAGAAAATTGCCAAACTTCGCGTTGCCCGCCCCGTAGCTGAAATTTTCACCGTATGTGCCGAACGAACCATAATTGAGGCTGAGTCCGCCGAACGGCTTGGCTGCGCCGAGCGCAGACTTAGTGCTCGCGTTTACTACCAGACTTCCTTTATCGCCAAACTCCGCGGGCGGCGCGCCCGAGATTACCTCCATCGACTGGATCGCATTGACCGGCATCGACGTTGAAAATTGCTTGCTTTGCTGATCGGTGATCGGCTGATTGTCCACCTGTAAGCCGATTTCCCCGTGATCGCCCTGAGGATGTCCCATGCCATTGGAATCCTTCACCACGCCCGGCGTGTAAGTTAGCGTTTCATTCAACCCGTTCCCAGGATTGGACAGCGGCAGCGAGGCAAACGTGCTGGCATCCATGTCCATGTGCGCTGTCGGCACACTCTCCAACAAATCATTCACATCCGAGTGCACATCGACGGAAGTCACTTCAGTCGCTACATTCAAGGCTATGTTCAAAGTTATGGGCACGGCCGTACGAACCACAACGTCTTCCTGATCGGTCTGAAATCCGCCCGCCGACACCATCAAGTGATAGTTATTAGGAGGCACTTCGGTAAATCGGTAGTTTCCCGACTCATCCGTCACCGAGTCCTTCAAATAACCTGTAACCCGATTTTGAATTGCAACCTTGGCTCCCGCGACTACGCCGCCGGATGGATCCGATACCACTCCGGAAATCGTTCCCGCACGCCCCGCCGACTGAGCGTTCAAAGCGGACGCACTCAATAGCATCAACAAGGGCGAAATAAATGTGTACATAACACTCCTTACAAAAGACTTCGGTTCTTAAACTCACAGAAAACTGCTTGCGAAGAACGGGAGTTTAGCGGGGAGGACCGCGAGAGCAGTTCGGTTGGTCGAAACCTTCTGAGATCGAACGGTAAGAAGAAGTCACGCGATGCGCGCTCAGCGGCGAAGGCAAATCCATTGTCAACGGCAGCGGTGCCGTGAAAGCTGGAAAATGCGCCAGGGCGCACAGATCGCAATTCCCGCTGGGGACATTAGAGTGCCAGTGTGCAGGCGTGGCTGCCGCAACCGAGACGGTGAGAAACGCAACTACGACAAGCAGCACGACCCAACTACGAATTGTGCTTTTGCCCGTCATCCACTTTTCACGATAGCAGATCACTTCGGCTGCGGACCTTCCTTGGTCTTCTTTTCGTCCAACGGTTCAGGAGTGTCGAAGCTAAGCACCGTCTCGGCCGAGAACTTCCGGTACAGTCGAAACTCGACTTCGTTCTTGGAAAGATACTTATCGTGCCGAAGCCGAATCTCCGCCCTAAGAGGCAACAAGAAATCCGTGGTTCCGATCTTTGTATAGTCGTAATCCAGAGTGGTCTTCGCCATCTGAATGGGAAAATCGGGAGGAATATCAATGGCCTCAAGTGTGATGCGGATCACTTTGTTGTCCGACTTATCCACGAAAACCAAACCCCTGTAGGCGGGAGTAATCTGCAGCCGGTGTTCGTAGTCGATTCCCCATTCCGATTGCGACTGCTCCACGCGATAGTTATACACATGCGCCCGGCGCCCTCGCAGAGTCGCCCAACGCTCCCAATGAAACTCGGCATCGGACTTGGGTTCGAATACTTGGCGCAACATGCTGCCGAATTCTCCCGAGGAAGTTGTCCCGCCCAGAGACTCCATGGACCGCTCCACCATCTGGTTGTTCACCAGCTTGACTTCGTATTTTTCCTTCTGTTCGAAATAACTTAACTTGGCGGTGATGGTGTCCTGAATATGCCAGAATTCGAGTCCGGTAGGATCGTAATACCGTCGCGTGACCTGGGTGCAGATAAAATCCGGCAGCGACTTGGAATAGTTCAATGCGTACTCACGCACCTCGTTCAATATACTCTGCTGTTCTTCGTAACTGGGCGGTGGGATGGGTTTGGGTGGAGGAAGCGGAGCGGCCACCACAGGTGCTGGCAGGCTGGATGAGGCCTCGCGAAGATCGTGCAGCGCCGCCACGGTTTTCGGACCCGCCCCTTCGCCCTGAAGCTGCTCGATGGTCCGGTCAGAAATAGCCTGCGACAACTTGATCTTGGTTAAATACTGAGCCACTTGCTTATCCGGCAATTGCAGCTTCATCGAAGAACGGACAAAGGAAACGAGCTGGTCCACCGATAGGGCGCCCTGAGCCATGAGGCACAAAGCGGCCGCCAAAAAACCAACCGTAAACCGGCGCCTCATAAGTAAATAAGGCGTTTCCCGGGTGGAAAAGGTTTCGCGATTCTCACCCGGCGTCCTCGTTGCCATATTGCTCGAAGAAG
>JANYJA010000125.1 GCA_025358575.1 Terriglobia bacterium | reverse complement strand
GGAAGCGGAATTGTGGGCACTTTTGGCGCGGGCGGCGGGGCGGGCGGTGGAGCCATCCTAATAGCGAGTTCTGTTTCAATTACGGTCAACGGAAGGTAGTGTTGCAAACCTGAAATGAGAGGTTGCGAAAGGGGCTTTTGTGGAGCGATCACCCGATGCTGGTGAGCTCGAACAGTCCTGCAACGAACGCGATCTGCCCACGGATGTCGTCCTTGGCCAGCCACCTCACTTGGCCTTTGCGGATCATGTTCACCGTCTCTATACCCTGAATCGTTCGCACTGCCGAGGCGAAGGACCGGAAGCCCTGACAAGCTCTCACTCGCCGTTTTATTGAACGGTGGTCCTGTTCCACGATGTTATTTAAGTAGCGCACCGGTCGGCACCGGCAGCGCCGTCCGAGTTCACCGGTCCGCTTCAGCTCCGATATCACCTTCGGATAAGATGGATTTCCGTCTACGTTGATGACCCGTGGGCATGGGTGGCCAACTGACCGCATCGCCTTTTGGAAGAAGCGCTTCGCGGCGCCTGCGTCGCGGCTGGCCGACAGCAGAAAGTCAATTGTGGCACCGGTGGAATCCACGGCTCTATATAAATACGTCCATTTGCCGGCGACGCGCAGATAAGTTTCGTCCATCCGCCACGAACGGTTTGTCATCCGCAGTTCCGGTCAGCAGCGGCGCTGCAGTTCCGGTGCGTATCTCTGGACCCAGCGCCAGATCGTAACGTGATCGACGGTGACGTTCCGCTCGACCATGAGGTCCTCAAGATTTCGAAAGCTGAGCCCGAATCGAAGGTACCACCTGACGCACACGACTATGATCTCGGCCTCAAAATGCCGTCCCTTGAAAATTGCTGGCCGGTTCCGTGGCATCTACAGCAAGCGTATCAGGCCACCTCGACTGCGTTCGCAACACTACCAGAAGTTAAGCGTGTGGGCACCACCAACTGCTCGGATTCTGGCAACACGTGCGCTGATTATCCGGTTATGTCCTGGTTCAACTCAGACGCTTCGTCTATGCTTGCTAACTCGGAAGCCGGATTCGTAACAATTGCGTTAAACAAAAGCTTGGCCGCTGACGGCGCTGGCACGTTTTATGGAACGATGACTTCACCGTCTTGGGATCTTGCGGCGATCGGCACAAACCTGCTCCAATATAGCTACTGAGCTTGAGCGCACTGAATGGCTATCAGGCATTTCCCATTTCACTGACTGGAATTGGGCGTTTTGAATTAGGGGAACTGGCCATTGTTAATGAGCGCTGATTTCGCGAGCCAAATCTTAAGGTCGCCTCAACATATTACGGCGCGCTTAGTCCCTCAAGGGTAGTTTGTACCCGGCAGGGGGAACGAGTTGCCGCGGCAGCCGTTTACCTCGACAACCACTTTCGCGCCGTTCGGAATACTAGCCAGCAGGCGGACGTTTAGTTGATTCGAGTTTCGATAAAGAATTGTGGCCCTGTCGTAGCCAACCCAAACTGATACCTGGTCATCTCTACCTCCGAAATCAATGCCGTATATCGAAGCGATTCCGCCTTCACCGGACGCGAGCTTGTTTTCCGTTCGAGTATCGATTATTCCGCCCGGGTTTATCAATGGCGGGTGAAGCCTGATGAAAGCCTCTTCCGCGACGGCTATCCGCTGGGGAACGTTGGACGTAATGACGGCTAGAGCCAACGCCGCCGGTATCGTGGCGACCAGGCCTATAAGAGCGGGAGACGCTCGCAGAATCAGCAGGCCCAGGGTGATGAGGGTTATCACTCTGCCGAGCCAGACCTCTGCCGACGCGTTAAAGTGTAGGAGTAGATGCTGGTGCCCGGTGGGCGGGCGAACCAACAGAAAACCGAGCGGGTCGGCGCTTAAACTGGACGAAGCGGCACTCCAGCCCCGATCGTAATTAACTTTTACAAGCAAGCCTTCGTTCGGTTCCAGGTCGGCCTCCAGATCCGCCGTATCCGGCCGCTTCCAATCTATTCGAGCATGACGTTTGCCTTCCGCCCAGTTCACATACGCGGCGAGGGAAGTCTCGTCGGCTGTCGACCTTAGCCGTGGCAGCTTGGCAAAAGCATCGAGATCCACAACAACGGCTTGACTGTGCTCTGGAAACGTCGCACGATACACCGTGTCACCCTGGTTGTTCGTCCAAGCTATCGGGAGGGCGGCAAATTCCTCTGGCTGCACGAACCAATGGAAGTACTCGCGTGATGAAGCTGAATGGACAACTACATACCGGGTGTCAAGCGCGCGCAACCAGAGCCCCGCGATAGCGGCTTGGCGCTCGGGTGCGCCGCATCCAAAGATCACCTGCCGTTGGGCAGCTATGAACAAAGGATTCGAAATGCCTTGCCGGGTGCCTCCCACCTGGGGAACATCTTGCCAAAGGTTTAGAGACCCGTCGAGTTCACCGGCAACCAGAACACGCGAGGTCGCCGAAGAGTTGTGCCCGAGCCAGTTGGCAATCTGAAATGCTACTGATTGCGATGGATCTATCGAATGTGGTTGCAGCTTCCAGGCGTTCCGCAGAAAGTCCCGTGATTCGATTGCACCCCACAATAGGAAAACGATTACGAGGGCGGCACGAGACCGGCGAAAAAGGGAGATTGCCCCCGCTACGCAGAGTATGAGGCAGATATTGAATTCCATCACGTAGCGATGTGAAAGTGGGAGTAGCCCATTGCCGGCTAAAGAGAAAGCCGCCACGACCGTCCCGGAAATAGCTGCCCAACTGAGCAGAAGAGCGAAGGGCGCCGGAACCCGACGCCAAAACGCGATTGCTAGCAGCCCGGAGGCGCATAACAGGATCAGTGATGTCGTAAGGTTCCATGGGCCGGCAGAGCCCTCGTGCCGGAGTACAACGCGGTTGATCAACATGGAAGAAGAGAAAAAACCCGGGGTCATCCAAAACGCTGTCAGCCCGTAGCTTATGCCTGCCGTTGCGATGAGTCTTTGAATTGCTCCCCTGCAACCGAACTTGCGAGTTTGAGCAACGGCGACGCAGACTAAAACCATTTGCAAGGCGAGCAGCCCCGGCCAGCTCGTAAGGAAGACAACGGCGGCAAGGGCGGCGGCAGTTTTGTAACAATCGCGCCAAGCGGCCGCTACGGCCAAGATCGTGAACGAAACTGAGAAGAGATGAGGCACCTCGGCATACCCGTTCAGTGCAATGAACGACCAAGGCGCGAAGTGAAACGGCTGGGCCAGATTGCGCAAACCCGAGAGCAGAAAATACACCGGCGAGGGGAAAAAGCTGTAGGCAAGCGCTGCCGCCGCCGCGATCGAACGAGAGCGGAACAACTGAAGGCATAAGATATAAAGCGAGACCGGCACCAGCGCGTACCCAAAACCGCTCATGAGGTGGTAAGCGCGCCCGAGTGAACGCACGGGCAGCGCAATCATGAGGATATGGAAGAGGGGCGGGTAAACGTAATTGAAAGGGGCACCGCCATACTGCATTGGATTCCATGTCCAGGAGTGATCGCGAAGCATCCGCTCCATCGCAAGGTATGCATAGTCGTTGTTCCAAGGTTGCGACGAGAAATCGGTCCCAAGATATGGGGCGATCAGCAGAAGATTCGCTGTCAGCAACAAGAACACGATTCCAGCATCGATTGCCCTCGTTCCGAACCGAAGTTTAGGCCATGAGGGTTGTGAGACGAGCCGCAGGAGACTATTGCAAACGTTCGCAATGCGGAGGGGGGACGTCATCAATTCTCAAGTGTAAGGGTTGGCGACTAGCGAGAGCGATTCGGGCCATAGCGAAGAACAGATCGTAGGGATATTGAACAGGGTGAGGCCGGAGTCTCAACGGCAGATTTATGCCGGCAGCACGCCATCAGCAACGCTACGTTCTACAACTGGAAGGCGAAGTATGGCGGGCTGGAGGTGAGCGAGGCACAGCGGCTCAAGCAGCTCGAGGACGAGAACCGAAAGCTGAAGCGGATAGTGGCCGATCAAGCGCTCGACCTGGTGATGCTGAAGGATCTGTCTCAAAAAAATGGTAGGGCCTCAGGCCATGAGAACGGCGGTCGAACAGCTTCGCGAAGAACATGAAGCCAGTGAGCGCCGCGCCGTAGGCTGGTTGGGATCGAGCGCTCCACGCATCGCTACCGGCGCCGCCGGAACGAAAGGCGGGAAGTATTGCGAGCGCGACTGCTGGAGTTGTCGCGCGAACGACAGCGATTCGGGTATCGGCGGCTGACCGCCATGCTTCGCCGGGAAAATTGGCAAGTGAATCCGAAATCGGTGTGGCGGATCTGCCAGGAGGAACGGATTGTGGTTCGCAAGGAACGGCGCAAGAAGATTCGTCGTGAAGCGCTTCCGGCGAGCCCGGCGACCCGGCCGAATCAGCGCTGGGCGATGGATTATGGTAGCGACGGTTTGGCTGGCGGACGCAAGATCCGGGCGCTGACCATCGTGGACACCTACACGCGGGAATGCCTGGCCATGGAAGTCGATACGAGTTTGCCGGGCCTGAGGGTAAGACGGGTGCTGGCGCAGTTGACGCAGCAGCGACTGCGACCGGAGGAGATCCGAGTGGACAACGGGCCGGAGTTTATTAGCCGGGCGGTGGCGTCGTGGTGTGAGGAAAACCGGCTGCGGCTTTGGCACATTCAGCCGGGCAAGCCGATGCAGAACGGACACGTTCAAAGCTTTAACGGGCGGTTACGCGACGAGTGCCTGAACGCCAACTGGTTCACCAGTATGAGCGACGCCCGAAGAAAGATCGAAGCCTGGAGAAAAGACTTCAACGAGAACCGGCTACACAGTGCACTGAATTATCGGACGCCCGCGGAATTTGCGCGCGCATCGGGAGCGCTTTCCTTCCCGCTCCTGAGTGTGAATAAAGCAGAACGGGGCCAGTGTCAACGCTTCCTACGGCGACGGGCATCTCGGCCTTGACACCGGCCCCGTTCTGCTAAAGAAGACTGAGATGAGCGGGAAGGAAAGCTACGAACGTTAGCGCGATGAGGACTGGAAAACTCTACTTATAAGTGGTACAGATTTTGGGGGTACCTCACACGTTCCCAATCTGAAACTCAAAAAGGCGGTCCGGTCACTTAGTGAGTACAAACTGAAGATCCAAGAGGACGCTTAGTGCATGCAACCCTGTCGCTTCGCGCCTCTCCGTCAGGGCTTTATCGCGCTACTCTCGGGAGATTCTTTGCGGGCGCGAGTGCGGACAAGCGTTCGGCGTCAACGATGTAGTTGGGATTTACTACCAAGTCTTAAAAGTTCTTAGATCCGACCAGGACCGCGCGGGCATCGGCCGGGTGAGAGGCTCTCCCCGATGAATAGATCCGCACATTCTTCATTTGGAGCGCGCCACCCTCGCTATTTGACTTCCACGGCTCGTACTGAAAAGATAGAGGGGCCGTAGATTGGGCCCAAGTGGCGGAACTGGCAGACGCGCGTGGTTCAGGTCCACGTGGGGGCAACTTCGTGGAGGTTCGAGTCCTCTCTTGGGCACCAAATTCGGTTTAGCAGTTCCGCAGTAGCCTTTCTCACACAACCTATTTCGGCTCCGCGATGCCGCTGGTTACAATGTGATCAGCGCGCTAAATAGCGCCCCAGAGCCGCCTATGTCGATGAACTTGTTGCGTGATATTAAGCAAGCCTACGCCAATCTCAGTCCCGACGAGGTGAGGCAGGAAGCCATGCGTCCCGTCAGTATCGGGATCGTTGCGGCCAATGAAAATGCCTATGGCGTCATGGAGCGCTACCTCGCGCCCGGCGACCTCACCGCCGACAAGCGCCGTCGCGCGCTGTCTCTGATTCACCGCGTCTCGTCCATGGCCAAGCCAACCGGCTTCGATTTCGTGCTCTACGAAGAAGGGATGACCTGCCCCACCGGCTCCTTCACCTTCTATGCCGCCGATCCAAAACGAACCTTGACCAACGTGGTCAGCGCCCGCCCGGAACTGGAGCTGCCCCTGGCCCGCAACTTCCACCCGTTCCGCGATGTCGTGATCAGCCGCATTATTAGCCGCGTCTCGCGGGAGAATGCGATGTTCGCGGTGGTGACCGCGCTGCCCAACGTGGTGCCAAACGCTCTGGAGCTTCCCTGGTCCATCGGCGAATTTGCCACCGATACCGCCTTCCTCACCATCAACCAGATTCGGATGTCGTTCCTCATCTCAGCCGCCAGCGACAAGTCCGTGGGATATGGGGATCAGAAGGGCGAAATCGCGACTATCATTGCCGGAGCCTTTGGATGGCGGGCTCTGGCGCGAGAGCTTGTCGGCAAGATCCCGCTGGGCGGCGGCTTGATCCCCAAAGGCGCCATCGCTTACGCGGGAACTTACGTCGTCGGCTTAAGTTTGGAGCGTTATCACCGCACCGGTTATGGCCTTGCCAACCCCGAGCAAAAGGTGGCCTACAAGAGCGCGCTGGAGAAGGGCAAAGGCATCGTCGACATGTTGATCGCGACGATGAAGAAGCCCACCGCCGTCTGAGTCGACAAACTACTTGGCGGCAGCCGGCTTCAGGTGCTTGTCGAAGTAAGCGAACATACGCTGTTCGGAACGCTCGGCGTCCGCGCCTTTGAACCCGTGATCCGCGCCTTCGAGCGTCTCGAGTTCGATATCGGTGCCCGCCGCCTTGAGACGTTCGACCAGCCACAATGACTGCGCATACTCCACATAGCGATCCTTGGTGCCATGCAGCGCCAGAATGGGAGCGGAGTCCGGACTCGCCCAATAAAGCGGGCTCGATTCGATGTGGGCTTTGCGAGCATGTTCCAAGTCGCCACCCAGATACAGCGGCAGCACTTCAGCGGCGTCGACACTCTTACCGTACGACTTAGTGAAGTCGGTCGCACCGAAGAAATCCGCGACGCACTGCACTCGGCTCGATTGATCGCGGTTCGGGCCGGAGCCTTCAAAACGGGGTAAGCCCCCGGTCAATCCCAGGAATAGCGCAAGCGTCCCGCCGGCCGATTGCCCGGTGGTACCGATGTGGTCCGGATCGATGCCCAATCGCGCCGCGTTGGCGCGCAGATAGCGAACCGCGGCCTTCACGTCATAGACCGCGGCGGGGAACTGGTAGCGGGGAGACAGGCGATATTCGACCGTAGCCGCGACGTATCCGCGTTGGGCAAGCTTGATACAAAGCGGAAGATATCCCTGTCGCTTGCCCGCCCGAAAGCCGCCGCCGTGAATACACAAGATGGCCGGATGCGCCGTGCTCATATCGCGCGGACGCACAACATCCAGCATCATGCTTTCGCCGACATTCGAATATTCCAGATCCGGTTCATAGATCACATCGGCAGGCATGACCGGCGGTGGTGTCTGGGCAGCTAAAACTCCGGCGAATAATAAGATGGATAGCGCGCGCATATGACTCTATTTGTATTCTGCCGGGATCGGATTGTCCAGCGTTTCGCTGTCCCAGACTAGTGACACCACCCACCAGCGGTCGTCCATTTGAAGCATCTGAAAGCTATTGATGCCGCGTGCGAACGGCTTTGCGTCGTCAGGCGAGCGCTTGCTCTGATAAGTGCTGAAAACGTGCGCCACCGCTCCGAACGTTTCCGTCTTGCGAGCCGTTTCGCTTTCGAAAAAAGGCACCGAGTCGAAAACTTTCGAGGTTGCTGAAATGTACCCCTCCACGTCCATGACGCGGACCGAGATCGGCGTTCCGGGCTTGCGGCGGGTTCCGATCAATTTCGCGCCCGGCAGGAAGAGGCCGCGCATCCGGTTCCAATCGCGCGCTTGTCCCCTGTTGCCCGAAATCACTGAATAGACTGCCTTCACGACAGCATCGGGCGAGGCGACATCTTCCGCTTTGGGTGGCTTTTGCTGGGCGAACATAGCTTCGGCGATCAGTGCCACTAGAAGAAGGCGCATGCAGACATAGCCTATCGCAGTTCCAAAATCGATGTTTAAGCACCACTAGTATGTGGTGTGATAATAGTAGTTAGATGCTCACCACTACCCAAGCGCCGTTCATCGAAGACGCTCAGCGGCGTGGCGAGCTTTTCATTCATCAGCCCTACGAACTGTACTCGGCGGAGAACCACGAGGCTTGGCGCCGGTCGTACGCGCGCATGCTGCCGCGCTGGCATCGCTTTGCGAATCCCGCGTTCTTAAAGGGAATCGATTCGCTCTGCCTGAACCACGAAGCGGTTCCGCGGCTCGAAGAGGTCAACCGGTTTTTGAATCCTCTGACAGGCTTTCAGGCGCGCCCGGTCAGCGGCTATATTCCCGCGTTTTTGTTTTTCGACTGCCTCCGTAATCGCACCTTCCCCACCACCATCACCATTCGCGACTCACGCAATCTGGACTATCTTCCCGAGCCGGATATCTTCCATGACGTAGCCGGTCATGTTCCGATGCATACCGACCGGGCATTTGCCGAAACACTGGTGCGTTTCGGCGAGTGCGCGCATACCGCCGCGGAGTTAGTCTCGGGAATTCGCGATGAACACGAGCAGTTGCAGCGGCTCACCAGTATTATTCGCGCGATGGCACGCTTCTTCTGGTTTACGGTTGAGTTTGGATTGATGCGATCCAAGGAGGGGCTTCGAGTCTACGGAAGCGGACTGCTGAGTTCGTTCGGGGAGATCGAGCACAGCCTGGAATCGCCCGATGTCCAGCGTTACCCCATTCAGCTCGAATGGGCGATCAATCAATCCTTTGAGATCGACCACTATCAGCCGCTGCTTTTCATTGTCGATTCATTCGATCATCTTTTCTCCCTGGTCGACACACTTGAAAAGTGGATGCGCGAAGGGAAACTGAACCACGTCGCCCCGGGCGAGCCCGGGGTCAACGAACTCGACCTAAAAAGCTTTCTCCACGCCCACGCTGCCATCTAATGAGATAGCATCTTGAGGAGTAGCACCTGAGACAGAAAGATGAGTCTTCCGGACGCGGCAACCGCGGACATCCTTCAGAAACTCGCCCAAGCACTGGCATTTTTTGTAGGCTCTCTGTGGGTGCTCTTGAACTATCTTCTGGATCGCACTCACATTCGCCGGCTCCAGTTGTCCCTCGACACCACCGTTCTCAAAAAGGAAAACCGATATGACCTGATAATTGCGATATCCGTGAACAATCCGGGCCGGACGAATGTGGAAATCACCAGAGAAGGTTCGGGGATCATGATTTTCGAGCTGACCCGCAACGACGGAGTGGCGAATGTGCGCGACTCACAGTGGGACGACGAAGGCGCGGTTGCCGTCGACATTTTCACGGGCAATATGTCGCGGGAGGGATACATGTCGATCGAGCCGGGACTCACCGTGAAGGAAGAAAGACTTATCCTGCTTCCCGCACGTGAGGCGGTATTTTTGCTAAGGCTTCGGGTTCTGCGAAAGCGAAGTTGGCTGCGGTATCCCCGGCGCACTTGGAACACAACCAAGGTCATCATGATTGGACAGTAATAGGCATCTCTTTTTTGCCACGAAAGGACACGTCAATGCACGGACTTACTCGCGATTACAGTCTGGAACCGGCAAGAGAGCCGATTTTCCGGATCAAACTGGAGCAGGAAAATGAGGATGAAACCGAGTTAATCGAGAGGCTCAAGGAAAAACAGAAGCATCAACAAGAGCTTGCGGAAAAGGAACGCCAGCGGCAAAGAGAACAGCAGAAACAGAAGGCGATTAAGAGCGATACTACGGTCTAACGACCCGATTGCGCAGCACACCGACGCGCGCGATCTCTAGCTCCATTACATCCCCAGGCTTCACCCACCTGTCCAGCTCCAGGCCGCATCCAGTGCCGACCGTACCGGACCCAATCACATCGCCAGGGACAATTTCATCATCCCGAGTAAGAAACTCGATCATCTGCTCGAACTTCCAATAAATAGACCCTGAATTTCCTTCGGACCAAAGTTCACCGTTGATTCGCGCGGTCATGTCAAGATTGTACGGATCCCCGATTTCACCGGCTGTTACAAGATACGGCCCAAACGCGGTACACCAGTCCTTGCCTTTGGCGGGCCCGAGTCTAACTCGCATTTCCTTTCGTTGGATGTCTCGCGCTGAGAAGTCATTCATCACCATGTATCCCGCGATGTATTCGCGAGCCTGCGCCGCCGGGATATTGCGGCCGCGCTTGCCGATGACCGCGGCTAACTCCAGCTCATAATCGAACTTCTCGGTGAAGCTGGGCCAGACCACATCGGCGTCGCTTCCGATGATATGGTTGTGCCCGCTCTTGTAATAGACTGGAATCTCATACCATTCGCGCGGCATCTCTTCGCCGCGTTTCTCGAAGCCCTTCTTCACGTGCGCCTCGAAGGCATAGAAGTCCCGGACCGACGCTGGATTCGGAAGAGGCGTAAGGAGCCGGACGTCCCCGGGGTTGTACACCAGCGTCTCGTCGTTCGGGCCGCGCTCGCTTCTAGCCGCAACCGCCAGTTCCGCAAGTGACTGCGACCCGGCCTGCAAAAACTCCAGCATATTCGCGGGCAACATAACGTCCGCGACTTTTTGCGGGCGCGGCTCACCTTGCGACGCCAGCAGAGACGCGTAAGAGAAATTCAGATCGACGATTCCGCGCTCCGTCACCGCGCCGAGACGCTGCTGCCGCCCGACCTGGGTCGCAACTTCGAACGAGCAAAGCTTCACAAGTTGCCGCGGAGATCCTGCTCGCGTTCGATCGCTTCGAAGAGCGCTTTAAAATTCCCTTTTCCGAAACTGCGGCTGCCTTTACGCTGAATAATCTCGAAGAAAAGCGTGGGGCGGTCTTCCACCGGCTTCGTGAAGATTTGTAACATGTATCCTTCGTCGTCGCGGTCCACCAGAATGCCGAGATCTTCGAGCTGGTCAAGCGGCTCGTCAATCGGTCCAGTCCGCGCCGTCAATTCCCGATAGTAAGTGTGCGGAACGCGCAGGAATTCCACGCCCTGATGGCGCAGTTTGTTCACGGTCTCGACTATGTTATCGGTCGCCATCGCGATATGCTGCACTCCGGGGCTCTTATAAAAGTCAAGATACTCTTCAATCTGCGACTTGCGCTTGCCCACGGCCGGCTCATTGATCGGGAACTTAACGCGGTCGTTTCCGTTGGCCATCACCTTCGACATGAGAGCCGAATATTCCGTGCTGATGTCTTTATCGTCAAAGTGCTGGTATTCGCGGAATCCCATCACATCGCGATAGAACGAAACCCATCGGTTCATCTCGCCCCACCCGACATTGCCGACCATGTGGTCGATATATTTCAGCCCAACCGGGCGCGCGACTGTATCGCTTTTCGTAACCGGCACGAAGCCTGGCAGGAACAGTCCGCGATAATTCCGCCGTTCCACGAAGGAGTGAGTGGTGTCGCCATAGAGAGCTATAGCTGAGATTTTGACTTCGCCGTTTTCGTCGCGCATCACCTCCGGCTGGCGAATGCCGCGCGCGCCGCGCGCCGTGGTTTCGCTATAAGCCGATTCCGCATCGTCCACCCAGAGCGCAATGTCGCGAACTCCGTCCCCATGCAAGCGGATATGGTCCGCGATCACGTGATCGGGTTGCAGCGGCGTGGTCAGCACAAAGCGAATTTTGTCCTGCTGGAGCAGATAGGAAGCGCGATCGCGCGTGCCGGTTTCCGGGCCCCGATACGCGATCAATTCCATCCCAAAAGCCGACCGGTAGAAATGCGCGGACTGCCGCGCATTGCCAACATAAAACTCCACGTAATCCGTTCCATTGAGCGGCAAAAAATCGGTCATACCTTCACCATCGCCAACACCTTCCGCATGGCCGCGACGCATTCCCGATTCTCTTCGTCCGTGCCAATCGATATTCGCACGCATCCCGGCAATCCCCAGGCTTTCAGCGGACGCACGATGATTCCGCACTGCAGCAAGTCTTCCACCACTTGCGCCGCTTGGTCCTCCGAAGGCCACACCGTCATGATGAAATTAGCGTGGGATTCGACCCACGTCACATCCATATCCATGAGCGATTCTCGCAGGTATTTCATGCCGCGCGCGTTCATCTCCAGCGACCGATGCAGAAACGCCTTGTCGCCCAGAGCCGCAATTCCCGCTGCTTGCGAGAGCGTGCCCGGTTCAAACGGCAGCTTAATTTTCAGCAGATTCGCGACCAGATCTTGGTGCGCGAATCCGTAGCCAATCCGCGCCCCCGCAAGTCCGTAAATCTTCGAAAAGCTGCGCAGCGTAATCACGTTGTCGTAGCGATAATGCATGGAATCCGGATAGCGTGGATTGTCTCGCGCATACTCGAAATAAGCTTCGTCAAGGATGATCAGAACCCGCTCGGGCACATGCTTATAAAACTCGTCGAATTCCTGGCGGGTGAAAAGCGTGCCCGTCGGATTGTTCGGATTCGCCAAATAGATAATCTTGGTGCGGTCGTTGACCGCGGCGGCCAGCGCCGGCAGATCGTAAGCCCAGTTGCGATACGGAACCGTACGGTATTTCGTCCCGCGCGATTTTGCCAGAACCTGAAACCCAATGAACGCGGCTTCGGTGGTGAGCACCTCGTCTTCATCGCACAAGAATGTGCGCATGATGTTCGACATGATGCCTTCGGAACCGCTGCCGGCGATGACGTTCTCGACTTTCACATCGTACGCTTCAGCCAGCACGCGACGCAGGTCGAGTCCCCCATTCGGGTACAGATTCAGATTAATAGCGGCCAGCCGAATGGCTTCAGTGGCTAGCGGCGAAGATCCCAACGGATTTTCGTTCGAAGCCAGCTTGACAACATGCGTGAGCCCGTAAGCCCGCCGCACCTCGTCGATGGAGCGGCCCGCCTGATATGGCTGGAGCGATTCGATGTAGGAAGGGACCAGCGGCATGGCTATTTCTATCGTAACCCCACCGGGAGGTGGTGACCACTACGGTCCAGCTAAGGCATAAGCTGCTGGTCACTGCGACAACGCAAAAGTTGTTTCATGGCAGTGGTTCGAGCCGCAAGCAACGGAGTCAGGCCCTTGTTTCCAATTGAATGGACATCTGCCGTTCTTCCGATCAACAGATCGGCTACTTGCGTCTTATCGCAATTGACAGAACGCCGGAGAGGGGTGTCGCCCAGAGAATCACGGGCATCGACGTCGGCACCGCAATTCAACAGCGCCTCGGCTATCTCCACATTGCCTCGGCGGGCGGCCATGTGCAACGCAGTGCAGTGTTTCACACCGTCGCTGGCGTTCACGTCCGCACCACCATGCACCAGAGCGCGGACAACGGCTCCGCCTTCCGATGCCCGGTACTCATTGGCCAGGCAATACAGCGAATTGTGACCGCCTGCATCCTTCGCGTTGACGTCCGCGCCGAGCCGCAGAAGCAACTCCACCATGGCCAGATTGCCCTGCGCGGATGCCTCGTGCAACAGCGTGCGACCAGCGTAGCGTTCTCGCACAAGGGTAGGATCACCAGTTAACTTTTCTTGAACATACGCCACCATGGCTGCGTTGCGGCTGCCCATCATCATGCCGAGCAGGCCCGCCAAAACCGAGCGGTCACGCTGGAACCGATTCAGCAAGAGGGAACTCTCAGCTAACGCGACCGCGCGCTCGGCCTCACCGCCGCGAACGGCGGCAACAACCTCGTCGAGCCCGCACTGGGCCTCCCAGCGCCGTGCAATCTCTCGCCGGATGGCGCCGTCGGGTGGTCCACTCGAATCCGGCGCGGCGGGAACTGGTTCCCCGCTGTTGACGACATGCGCGGACGAGTGCTCGAAGAACTCCCGTAAAGCGCTGCGCAGAGGTTCCTCAATGCGCGCGTCATTCAGAGCCTCGACCATGTTTTCCATCCATGCGGCCCTCTCCTCCCGCCGAATATTGAAGCGCTGATGCGACTCGCGGAGGCTTAGCCACCACCGGCGTTGCGTATCGCGACTTGGGCCTCCGAAGAGCTGGGCCAAGAATGCGGTGAGCTCTTCGATGGCGCGGTGGAGAGTTCTTCCGGGAAAAAGAGGACGAATCCGAGGATCGCGATCCACACGAGAATAAAAAGCCACCGAGAGCTGGCGCCACATCTCGGTGCCGCCAACGGCCGGTTGCAGGTCTACGCTGGAATCTGGTTCAGCGATCACGCCAGAATTGGCTTCACAACAAACGCTTTTTCGACGCCCGTCAACTTCTGGTCCAAGCCCTGATACTTGAAGCTGAAGCGTTCGTGATCAATGCCGAACAAATGCATCAGAGTCGCCTGGAAATCCCGGACATGAACCGGGTCCTTGACGATGTTGTACGAAAAATCGTCGGTCTCGCCGTAGACCGTCCCGCCTTTGACTCCGGCGCCCGCCATCCACAATGAAAAACATCGGGGGTGATGGTCCCGGCCATAATCGGTGGGGCTCAGCTTGCCTTGCGAATAAACCGTGCGGCCGAATTCGCCACCCCACGTGACCAGCGTGTCGTCAAGCAGACCGCGCGCTTTCAGATCCTGGACGAGAGCCCAGCAGCCGCGATCCACATCGCGGCACTGGCTTGGGAGCACCTCGGGAAGGGAGAAATGAACATCCCAGCCGCGGTGGTAAACCTGCACAAACCGCACCCCGCGCTCAACCAAGCGCCGTGCCATCAGGCAACTATTGGCGAAAGTTCCGCCCTTGCGCGCATCCTCGCCATAAAGATCGAAGGTGCTGGCCGGTTCCTTCGAAAGGTCGGTAAGTTCCGGAACGGAAGACTGCATCCGAAAAGCCATCTCATACTGCGAGATGCGAACGCGCGTTTCCGGGTCTCCAACCTTTTCATACTGAATTTGATTCAGCTCGTTCAGACCGTCGAGCATGCGCCGGCGGACCTTCGAATCCACTCCGTCCGGGTTATTGATAAACAAAACCGGGTCCCCGCCGGATCGAAGAGACACTCCGGCGTACTGTGCCGAAAGAAATCCCGCGCTCCACAATTTGGCCGAAATCGCCTGCACGTTGGCTTTAGGGTGCGAGTGCGTCGCGTTGAGCACTACGAACGTGGGCAGATCCTGATTCATACTGCCCAAACCATACGCCATCCACGCACCGATGCAAGGCTTCCCGGAGATCATGTTGCCGGTTTGGATAAAGGTAATCGCGGGTTCGTGATTGATCGCCTCGGTGTGCATGGAGCGAACAATCGCGATGTCGTCCGCCATCTTAGCGGTATAGGGCAGCAGCTCGGAAATCCACGCGCCGCTCTTGCCGTATTGAGCGAAGTTGAAAGCCGATGGTGCGATGGGAAAGCGGGTTTGTCCCGAGGTCATGGTGGTCAACCGTTGTCCCATGCGAACCGACGCGGGAAGGTCTTTGTCGAACCACTCCTTCATCACCGGTTTGTAGTCCAGCAGTTCCATCTGCGGGGGCGCTCCAACCATGTGCAGATAGATTCCGCGCTTGGCTTTGGGAGCGAAATGCGGCAGCCCAGGGAGGCCGCCAATTGAGGCGGGAGCGGTCGCGCCCAAAGCGTCGCCGCCAATCAACTTAGCCAGCGCCATCACGCCCAGGCCTGTCGCGCCACGGCCGAAGAACTGGCGCCGCGTTTCACTTAGAAGCAATTCATCGGACGGAAGCATCAGTAGACCTTTTCCCAGTGACTGTTTACTTGTTTAAGACTTCGTCAAGATTCATCATTTCGTTGGCGACCATCGCCAGCGCCGCGAACTCGGGTTTTGGAATCTTAGGATTAGCTTTGGATTGACCGACGTTCAAAAGTTTCCCCGCATCCGCCGGATGAGTATCGTAGAAAGCCAGATAGTCACGATACGAACGCCGCACGATATCGCGCTCTTTGGTGTCAAACGTTCGGCCAAGAAGCCGCGAAGCCATGAAGTCTACTTCGCGATCTAAATTACCGTGGCCGGATAGTTGCGCGCCTTGAGCCAGATTGCGCGCGGCTTCCACGAACTGCGTATCGTTCATGGTCACGAGCGCCTGCAGCGGTGTGTCCGTGCGCTCGCGCCGAACCGTGCAGGTTTCGCGGCTGGGCGCGTTGAAAATGTCCATGGATGCAGGCGGCGCGGCACGCTTCCAAAAGGTGTATAGGCTGCGCCGGTATTCCTTATCGCCATTATCGCGCTGGTACGAACGAGTGTTGCTCTGCTCCATGGCCACGGTCTCCCAGATGCGGTCGGGCTGGTAGGGCTTGACGCTGGGCCCGCCGATGGTTGGTTTGAGTAGCCCGCTGGCAGCCAAGGCGTAATCGCGCACCATCTCGGCATCCATTCGGAACCGGGGCCCCCGCGAGATCAGCCGGTTGTCCGGATCTTTCTGGATCTTATCCGGCGATGTAAGGGCGGACTGGCGGTACGCCGCGGACGTCACCATCAATTTGAAAATCCGCTTCATGTCCCAACCCGAATCGCGAAATTCCACCGCGAGCCAATCCAGAAGTTCGGGATTCACGGCCGGCTCGCCCTGCGAGCCGAAGTCTTCGGTGGTCTTCACAATTCCAATGCCGAACACCTCCTGCCAGAAGCGGTTCACAGTTACCCGCGCGGTCAAGGGATTTGCCGGATCTACAAGCCATTTAGCAAGACCTAGACGATTGCGAGGAAGTGCAGCGGCCATGGGCGGGAGAACGGCCGGCACATTGGGCTGAACCTCGGCGCCAGGCTGGTCATACTGACCGCGACGAAGAATGTGCGCGACCGGCATGGTGTCAGGTCGCTCATACATCACTAAAGTTGTTGCGCCTCGGCGAGCGATCGCTCGGCGATCCAAGTCAACCTTGCGCAATTGAGCCACGGTGTCGCGAGCGGCGGCATCTTGCTCGTATAAAAAATAGGTTTGGAGTGCGCCGCGGTCGCCCGCCGTCGCCTGACTCCACAAGGAAAGCAACTCGGCTTCCTGGGAATCGGCTTCGCGTGCCAATACGCGGAAATCGGCGATGGCGCCATTTTCGAAATAATTTTTCTTGTCGTTCCCCAGTTTGAGCGGAAACTCGGTGCTCACAGTTCCCTGCAATGTGTAGATGTCTTCACCGGTACCGTAGGTCGGAACCATCTGCCCGTTGACATAGATGGCAAGACCCGAACGTTCGCGGCTGCCGTCATAAGTGAAGACTAAGTTGTACCAAGCGTCCGTTTTCAGCTCAAAGTCAGGGCCCGGCTTAGCACTTAAATACTTCTGGTTCCCGCTGGAAAGTTTGATCGACGGGCCTTGGTTGCCGATTTCCAGAATCCAGCCGCGCCGCCGGTCGAGGTCATCCTTAGGCTTCTCCGCCGGTTCTGGCTCTAACTGGCTTGCGATAACAAAGCTTCCTTTCTCTTTGGGAAGATAGACGGTTGTCACAATCGTGAAGGGCTTGTCGCCATCGATCGCAGGAAGGTTTGGCAGAGAGACAAAAGCCTTCTTGCCGAAGTGCAGAGCCTTCGTATTCGCGTTCGGGCCCTCGCCAAGAGTGACTTGCTCGGGCAGTGTGACGGAGTCAAGCCGAAGATCGAGCACTGGTGCGCCAAGGCGCGCTGGCAGCTTGACCGGCGAGCGCTCAGGCGAGTTGAACCATTTCTCGAAATCTGGATTTGGGGCAGTTTTAGCCCGCTTCAACTCCTCGCGCAATGCGGTGCGCTGTTCGGTGAGTTGCAGCCAGCGCTTTGCGTCCTCTGGCCGCGGCACCACGATAGCGGGTGGCGTATCGGGAATGTTGCCGTCCATTGGATTCTGCGTGGTGTTCCGAAAAAACGCCGTGATCGCGTAGAAATCTGTTTGCGAAATCGGGTCGAACTTATGGTCGTGGCAGGTGGCGCATCCTACCGTCAGGCCCATCCACACCGCGCCGGTTGTGTCCGCCCGGTCCTTGGCGTACATGGCCGCCACTTCGTCCGGAATGGAGCCGCCTTCATTCGTGGTCGAGTTGCAACGATGGAATCCCGAGGCAGTCTTCTGCTCGATGGATGCGTTCGGGAGGAGGTCGCCGGCAATTTGTTCAACCGTGAACCGGTCGAAAGGCATATTGCGGTTGAACGCATTGATCACCCAATCGCGATATGGCCACATTTCGCGATAGTTGTCCACATGAATACCTTGGGTATCCGCATACCGGGCCGCATCGAGCCAGTAGCGCGCGCGATGTTCTCCGTAGCGCGGGGAAGCGAGCAGGCGATCAACCAGTTTTTCGTAGGCGTCGCTGGACTTATTCTTAACGAACGCCTCCACCTCGGCGGGTGCCGGCGGCAAGCCCGTGAGATCGAGCGATGCGCGTCGAATGAGAGTCCGGCGATCGGCCTCGGGCGAAGGTTGCAGCCCGGCACGATCCAACTTCGCGAGAATAAAGTTATCAATTGGATTCTTGGGCCACTCGGGAGTCTTCACGGCGGGCGGGTCCGGGCGGACCGGCGCAATGAAGGCCCACTGTTCTTTCCATGGAGCACCCTGTTCAATCCAGCGGCGAACCGTTTCCTTCTGTTCAGGAGTCAAGCTTCTGTGGGAGGACACGGGAGGCATCTGCATCGCGGGCTTGTCAGCGAAAATTCGCGCGATCGCGAGGCTCTCGTTTGGTTTGCCGGGGACAATTGGCGTACCGTTCTTGCGTTTCGCCATCGCACCCTCGCGCGTGTCCAGCCGCAAGTCGGCCATTCGAGTGCCCTTGTCGGGGCCGTGGCAGAGGAAACAATTGTCAGAAAGAATAGGCCGGATCTGTCGTTGAAAATCGATCATTGGCGATTCCGCTGGCAACCGTGGTATCGCCGCAGCCGCGAAAATAAGGAACGAAAATACAACGCGAGTCGATTTGGGCACCGTAATTCCTTGGAGCAGTTAACGATAACGTAAACTTCAATGGGAATATATCATACTGAGATGCGACGAATCGCCCTGGCACTCTTGATTCTCGCTGGAATGTTATCCGGTTCCGAGCGGACACGCGCCGGTTATGTGGGATCGAAAGTCTGTTCGGGCTGCCACGCGAAGACCTACTCGGATTATGTGAAAACCGCGATGGGACGCTCAATGGTTCCGGCGATGCAAACGCGCGATCTTGTTCCCGCCTCCGGGACTACGGTTCAAAGCGGCGATTTTGGATTTCAAGTGGATTTGCGTGACGACGGGCTGTATCAGTCCGAGTTACAAACCGATCCGTCGGGCGCGGTAGTATTCCAAAAATCATTCAAGCTCGAGTATGCGCTCGGATCGGGCGCGAACGGAATCACGTATGCGGTGCGGCGCGGGGCTGATTTATTTGAAGCTCCGCTGTCGTACTATCGGCGCACCAACGCTTGGCAGCTTTCGCCAGGCTACGAAACCACCAACGCGGGCTTTAGCCGCGCCATGCCGGCGGAATGCATTGCCTGCCACACCGGAAGAGGGTACGGGCTATCGGCGGCGCCGTCCGAACTGGCAATAGGCTGCGAGAACTGCCACGGACCCGGGTCGCTGCACGCGCGGCAGCCGTCACACGCCAACATTGTAAATCCGGCGAAGATCCCTGCGCGACGCGCCGACGAAATTTGCATGAACTGCCATCAAGCGGGCGACACGCGAGTGTATCAGCCAGGCAAGAGCTACCTGGATGTAACCGCTGGTTCCGCGTTGAGCGATGTCGTGGCGATCTTCAAAATTCCGCTCGATTCGGCCAGCGCCGCGCCGGCCGACTTGCTGGAGCATCATTTTTCCATGCAACTTAGTAAGTGTTTCGCGGGAAGCGTCGGGCGGATGAGTTGCCTGAGTTGTCATGACCCGCACGCCATCCCGGCCAAAAGCGATGTTGCGGCGTTCTACGACGAGAAGTGCATGGCGTGTCACACGGTCGCCAGTTGCAAACTGCCGATCGCCAAACGTGCGCATCGCGCCGATGGCTGCATCGGGTGCCACATGCCCAAGCGAGACATCGGCTTCATCTCTCACTCCGCCCTCACCAATCACCGCATCGTGGCGCGTCGGGATGAACCGTTGCCGACGGCGGCGTTTCGCCAGACCACTCCCGATCTTCCCGATCTTATTTTCTTGAATCGGTCAAGCGCGGAGCCGCTATCGCCTCTGGTTTTGTGGCAAGCCTACGGCGAGCTCTCGGACCGAGCGCCGCAATATGAATCCCGCTATTTACAACTGCTGGCGACCGTGGCAGTGCAAGCGCCGAACGACCCGTTAGTCCAGGCGGCACTAGGCCGGAAAGCACTGCGGGATGCAACACCGGAGTCGAACAAGATCGCGATTGAGCATCTAACAAAAGCATTGCAGCTTGGATTTAAAGGGGCGACGGCGTTTGAGGATTTGGCAACCGCGTTTTCGCAGGCCGGAAAAGTTGACGATGCGATCGAAACTCTCAAGCGTGGCATTGAACTCTCGCCATTTGCGCCGCGGCTCCACAAATCGCTCGTCCTGGAATACGTAAAGTCAAAGCAGTATGCGCTCGCCAAGGCGGCCATGCAGCGATATCTCGAACTCGTTCCCGAAGACCGTTTTATGCGCGATTTGCTGAACAAGGCGGGCGGGTAATGGCCTCAGAATTACTATACAATTGAGAATACTTTAACGTTAACGTGCTGCCAGGAGTATTGCGGATGCGTCCACCAGCCAGTCTCTGGGTAATTGCTCTTTACGGATTCAGCTCCGCGCTGCTGGCCGGATCCACGGCGGGTGAAGCAACCCGAGCCATCTTCGAAAAGCAGTGCGTCAACTGCCACGGTGCCGCGCAAACTTCGGGGCTCGATCTTCGCCGCATCGAGGCGATTCAGAAGGGTGGGGCGCGGGGACCGGCGATTGTCTCAGGAAGCGCCGACCAGAGCCTGCTCTACCAAGCCGTCGCGCGACTTGGAAAACTGCAAATGCCGCCGGGGAAAGCTCTCTCCAACGATGAAGTGAAGAGCATTCGGCAATGGATCAATGAAGGCGCGCCGTGGGACGCCGCGAAAACCGACGAGCCTTCCTGGTGGTCGTTTAAGAAGGTGGTTCGACCGTCTGTGCCGCAGGCGGAACCGTCCGAGTGGGTGCGAAACCCGATTGATGGGTTTGTCCTTCACAATCTCGATGAAAAGCGGCTGAAGCCGGTTGCGGCCGCGGACAAGAGAACGCTGGTGCGGCGGCTTTACTTCAATTTGCATGGGCTGCCTCCAACGCCGGATGAAGTCGCAACATTTGTGAATGACGCGGCGCCAGATGCCTATGAGAAGTTAGTCGACCGTCTGCTCGCTTCGCCGCG
This sequence comes from Terriglobia bacterium, assembly GCA_025358575.1. Taxonomy (GTDB): domain Bacteria; phylum Acidobacteriota; class Terriglobia; order Bryobacterales; family Bryobacteraceae; genus JANYJA01. The sequence goes on along the minus strand of JANYJA010000125.1, from coordinate 1,625 downwards.
CTACGGCGAGCGATGGGGCCGACACTGGCTGGACGTGGTTCGCTATGCCGATACAGGCGGCTTTGAGACCGACATGTACTACGCCAACGCCTGGCGGTACCGCGATTACGTCATCAAATCTTTCAATGAAGACAAGCCGTACAACCAGTTCGTTCAGGAGCAAATCGCGGGCGACGAATTGTGGCCGGACGACATTGAACTCTCCGGCGGCTATGACATTCAGCCGCAGAAGTTGAAGCATCTGGAAGCACGAATCGGGACCGCTCTATACACCATCGGGCCGACTTATCATGAGGCCGCCCTCAATGGCGAGCAACTTCGGTACGAATGGCTCACCGATGCCGTGGACACGACTGGTCAAGCGTTTCTCGGATTGACCGTCGGTTGCGCGCGCTGCCACGACCACAAGTTCGACCCGATCTCGCAGAAGGATTATCACCGTATGATGGCTATCTTCGCGGGGAGCGAAGAGCGCGAAATTCCGGTGGTCAGCAAGATGAACGTCTTTGGATTTAAGTCGGGATATCCAAATCTGCTGCACGTGGATGATTTGAAGGGAGCGATTCAGAAAATCGACAACGAGGCTCGCGATAGAGGCACGTCCGCCGTTCTTGCTCAGTTCCCCACGGAAGTGGCTGCCGCGTACAAGCTTGCACCAAAGGAGCGAAGCCCGAAGCAGGAGGAGATGGCATCGCGGGCCTTTAAGGCGCTGACACAGGCTGGACTTCTGGAAAACGCCGCGGGGAATGATTTCAAGCTTAAGTACACGGCAGAAGAACAAAATGAACGGGATCGCCTGATGCTTTTATTGGGACAAGCGGCGTTCAAGGCGTCCTACAACTATCCAACGGCAACGGTGCTGGGGCACGCCGATGTTGTTCCGGAAATTCACATGACCTCACGCGGCGATTTCCACGGAAACGGCGCGAAGGTGGGCGCGGGATATCCAAAGGTGCTTGGCGGCGTGGACGACATTGACGACAAATCGGGTTCTGGCTTTGTGCCGGAGCGTCGGCGCGCGCTGGCGTTATGGCTTACAGAAGCTAATCATCCGCTGACTGCTCGGGTGATGGTAAACCGGCTTTGGGCATGGAACTTCGGACAAGGGATCGTCGCGACGCCAAGCGATTTCGGCCGCCAGGGCGAGGCTCCCGCGAATCCGGAACTGCTGGATTGGCTTGCGTCGGAATTCGTGAACCAGGGCTGGAGCGTGAAGAAACTGCAGCGCATGATGCTGCTCTCGAGCACCTACCGCATGTCGAGTGAGTCCGATGCGGAAGATTTGAAAATTGACCCTGCCAACCGGTATTCGTGGCGCTTCAATCGCGAGCGCATGGACGCGGAAGAACTGCGCGACAGCGTGCTCTCGGTGTCCGGTCAACTGAATCTGAAGATGGGCGGGAGGCCAGTTATTCCGCCGCTGACGAAGGAAGAAGAAAACGGAATGTGGGCGCTGAATCAGTGGCCTGTCTCGCTCGATCCCGCGGAGCACAACCGCCGCAGCGTGTATGTGTATGTGAAGCGGTCGTTCCCATTCCCGATGTTCACGATTTTCGATGCGCCTGAATCGTCGCAGAGTTGCCCGCGGCGCGACGTGACCACCGTCGCGCCTCAAGCGCTGGCGC
>JANYJA010000170.1 GCA_025358575.1 Terriglobia bacterium | reverse complement strand
CACTCTTTCTTCGTGGCTTTCAAATCGACGAGGACCGCCCGCAAGCCGGCCTTGTCTCGCAGCGAAGTGTTCACTTCCCCGAGCCGGTCGTTCACGAGCGCCTGCTTCTTGCCCAGGCCGATCACTTTCGCGTCGGCCGCTGCCGATCTCTTCTTGGCTTCCCGCAGGGCCGCCAGAGCCTCGGCCACGCAGGCTTCCCTGAACGCGATGGCCTCTGCTGAGAGGCTGCCGGGGGAGGCGATGGTATCTTGCACAAATTGTTCGACTGTCATGCCGCTCTCCTTAATGGCTGGATATTAGTGACGTGGGACCAGTCATAGCCACGCAAGATCTTGTGAACGGTTGTGGGGCTGACGCCAAACCGCCGCGCGATCACGTTGCCGCGAGCACCCTTGTCTGCCTCGGCGACGATCTCGCGGACGTTGGCTTCGGTCAACTTCTTGCTGGCTCGGCCCTTGTGGGTCTTGTCGGCAACGTTATCCGCGTCCGTGCCCACAAAAAGATGAGCAGGATTGCAGCAGGCTGGAGTATCGCAGCGGTGGAGAATGCGCATGCCCTTTGGAATCGGGCCATTTGTCAGCGCCCAAGCAAAGCGGTGTCCAAGAACCAGTTTCTTTCCAACTGGCGCAAACTGACCGTATCCGCTGGTGCAGACGGACGCTTTCCAGAGCCAGCAAGCCTCTGGACCGCGCTTGTTCACCTTCGAAAAGAACCTCTCTTCGAGGCTCTGGCGGGGATTCATAATCTTTGCTGTAGGCCGCATTGTCTTATTCCGGGAGGGTCACTCGGAACTGTCTGGCGCGACCATCGAACTTGAGATCCTGCTCTTCGTGATACCGGCGCTGTTCGGCTTGGCGCTGAAGCGTCGCATCGATCTCCTCCTGCGTCGCCACGCGATGGGTTCCGTCCACGATCCTCGTGGCCGCGAGTCCGGGGGTTCCCTTCGGAGTCCACACAGGCATCAGGCAGGTGTGCCCAGGGACGGTCATCTTCTCCCGGTTCTTCACGCTGGTCATATAAACTGCGACCGGCTTCTTTTCCGAGTCGCCGTACTCGTCCGACACGACCTCGGGCTCGGGCTGGCCTGCGTGCTTCCCTGCCAGCAGGTCCTTGACAAGGCGCTGGTTTTCTCTTCGAATATCGTCGTAATACTGTTTGATTTCCATCGTGTTTTCCTTTTCGTTGTCTTTGTCGTGAGTGCTACTAGGCCGCTACTTCCTTGGTCTCGGGAGGCTCCAGCGCCGCGTCTTCTGCATCTGCGCCAGAGCGGCGCCGATTTTCGTATTCGCGGACCATACTTTCGTGCGTCGAGAACTCTTTAGCCGCCAGTTCCAGCGCTCTTTCGAGCGTCTCCGCAGGCATCGCTGCTCCACGCGCCAGCTGCCCCACCAGTCCGAGCCGGCCAGACTGTTTGTCCAACCAATCGGTCATCGAGGAAGTTGTGCAGGGGGGGCGCCGCATGCCTGTCGTCTTTTTGGCAGGACCGTTCTTGATGATGCTGATCGACCCCTGGGTGATCCCGAAGCGCCGCGCAACGCTTGTCTGTATCTCCCCGCTTGCCAGCGCGGCCTTCACCTGCTCACGCTCTTCGGGCGTCAACCTGCGTCCCGCACTCCCCTGGAACGTCAGTGTCATGTGGCGGGGATTCACGCACAGCTCGCTGCCGCAAGTCCGCTTGACGAACCGCCCCGGAGGTATCGGCCCGACGAAGAGTTCGTAGGCGGCCCGGTTGGCGCTGACCTTCTTGAAGCGAAAGTCAGACGGCTGCCAGATCCAGCACGTTCCATCGCTCGCGCCCGGCGTCAGCGGCTCGGGTCCCCGGTCCAGGCTGATCGGATAAACGTTGCTCAGGAACTCGGCCGCTTCAGCGCCACTGGCCTTCAGCTTTTCAAAAAGAGGGCTGGTCATCGGCTCTCCTCGCTGGCGGTCGCCTGGAACTCCGGGGGCAGTGCCGACCACGCCGTCACGGCGGCGTCGCGGATGCGGAGCCAGCGGATGGCTTGCGTCGGGGCGGTGCGGTATTCTTCCGGCACTGCGCCGAACAGGTCTAGAGCCGCCCTGCGGACTCCCAGCCAGTACTTCTCGTCTTTGCTTTCGTTGTTGTTGTTCATCTCGTTGTTCCTTTCGTTTTTGGGTTGCTTGTCTCTACTTCGCTGGGGCGCATAATCTTTCTTAAAGAACGCCGCCGGTCCTGCGGAGCTGGTGTATCGCGGCTTTTCCGATCGAGTAGCGCTCCGAGAGGACGCTGACCAGTTCGGTGCTCTTGGCGATCTCTTCGCGCTGCTCTCGGGTGAGCTTCGATGCACTGTAGTAGGCGCACGCGCTGCCCGATTCCTTCCGTATCTTCGAGACCAGACCGACGGTCACGCCCAGCCTCTTCGCCAAAGGGTTCGACGGCTCGTCGCTCGTCAGGACCGCCTCGCGCAGCGCCTCGTCGCGCGTCTCTCGGGCTTTGCGTGCAACTTTGGCAGGGGAGATCTTCGGCGCTGGGCTGATATCTTCGGCGACGGCCGGCTTCTCGCTCTCAAACCCCAGCCGTCCGTGATCTTCGAAGAGCATGTCCTCGGCGTAGTCGCGCATCCGCTCGACGAGCGCGCGAGTCTCGACTGTTAGGAACTTCAGGTCCGGGCTCTGAGGCAGCGGGCCGGCGACAATCTCTGACGCGTCGATAGTGTCGAGCGCGGCCATGACTTGGCGGTACTGGTCCAGGCTTGCGCGCACTTTGCCCTGCCACACGGCCATGAGGTCGCTGGTCAATCCGTTCTCCTCGATCTGGTGTTTGTTCCGTTAGTGGTGCAGGGAGGGCGAGGCTCAATGGCAGTAGAGCCTCGCCCTTCGGTCGGTCAGGGAAAACCGCCGCGTGACCAGTCCCATCTACATACGAGATGCGGGAACGGCCACTCTTTTATTGTGCAGCGTTTTCCTTGTACTGTTTTGTGACACACGGACCTTGCGCAGGGGCTCTGGTTGGCTCTGTGTGTAACGACCACGCCATTGCTGCCCTTATATACGAAGTAATAGACATACTTGGCAGGTATGTCTAAGAACGAAGAGCTAATGGGGTAATGGAACGCTGAATATAGTAGGCGCCCTTTGTACATACTTGTTGTCTGTGTCTGTTGTTGCGTATATAGAGCAGCCCCCCTGACTTGGCAACGTTGGAAGGCACCTTTGCCAGGGTGGCAGGGGTGGTTGGGTCATCGCCCTATATATGGGGCTAACGCGTTCGAGTCCAACTTGGAAACATAGCCTAGAGCCTAATGCGGCGATGTATGCAAGTTTTAGGCAGGGTATGATGCTGGAAACAAAAGTCAACTGGTGTACATTACCGAGTCTGAAACCAACGATGTAGACCGATGTGTAGGTACTTACAGGGTGGAAGGAGCCCTCTATAGACCTGTGTTCTTTTCGAACACGTTAGCCTCTATATAGACACCGAGTCGATCCCCCTGCCAGAAAGGGACCTGGGGCCGGGATCCTGCCCTCGACGACCGAGCCACCCGACCCTGGCTCTCCTGAACGAGACAGAAAGGCACGTCCACGCTCTCCAGGAGCCTCGGCCCTGGAGCAAGCACTCCAGACTGTTCTCTATTGATCCTGGAGTCCCTGAGACCGGCTTCTAGTTTTGCGTTCCAGCAGGTTCAAAAAAAATAACTCGTTGTGACTCAGATAGATCCAAGGAATTATGTCGTGGATCGTTGGGCACCGATGGGATAAAATGAGTTCAGGAGGCAAACGACCAGCAGGTGTCCAGCTGGCTCCGGTCGCCTCCAGCGCATGTTACGTCGCTTCCGGCTCGGAGCGGCGGTTGGCGCATATAGGGTCCCTCTCGGGGCAACAGCCGGTCGCGCCTCGGCCGTGCCCTGCCTCGAAGTCCAGGCGGAGCCACGTCCACCGCGACATTTCCCCCCGAAGAGGAGAGAAGAAGTGTCGAACGAAAAAGAGACGGAATTCCTGACGCAAAGGGAGGCCGCCAAGTATCTGGGCGTCCACCAGAACACTTTGAACAAGCTGAGCAAAGGAACGGGTGGCCCACCCGTTTCCCGCATCGGGCCCCGGCTTCTCAGATACAGGCGCGACTTGCTCCTGGCCTGGATGCGGGAGAAGGAGGCGGCCTGATGGCGCACCTCAGGCTGGAGGACTCGCTGGTGCTCGACATCTTCGACCTTGGCGTCGTCGGCGTCCCGTTCGCCGAGATCGGAAGATACTTCGACATATCGCCGAGCCGCGCCAGCGACATCTTCTGGGGCAGGACCTACCGGGAGGTCACGGCCGACCGGATCTCCGACATCATGCGCGGCGACGCCTCCTACGGGAGCGCTCCGGCTGGCAACGTGGAACTGGTCGTGGAAGCCTGGCTGGACGCGGAGCCGAGCACCGCGCGTCCCGAGCGTTGGGCCCGCTGCTGCCGCGACGAGCGGGAGGCGGCGCGATGAGCAAACTCACGCCGGAGCAGGTCGCTGAACACCGACGAGAGGCCGGTCGTCGCTGGAGAGCCAAGAACCCAGACAAGGTCAGAGAGGCGAACCGACGCCGAAAGGCCACGCACCCCGAGGAAAATCGCAAGGCCATGCGACGCTGGCGCACCAAGCCTGAAAACGCCAAGAAGAATCGTAAAGCGATGGATCGATGGGCGGCCGAAAACCCCGATCGAGTGCGCGCGCTGGGAGCTGCCAATTCGAGCCGCCGACGAGCAGCTAAGGCAGGCGTGCCGTTCTCGCGGGACCGTGCCGTGACGGACTTTTACGAGATGGCAGGCTCCGCAGCCAGCGCCCCTTGCACATACTGTGGGATCGATCCGGGTCCGGGGAACCGGCAGGTGGATCACAAGATCCCTCGGGCCAGGGGCGGCCCGCACTCGATCGAAAACCTTGCCGTCGCGTGTGGAAAGTGCAATCGGGATAAGGGCACGATGACGCCCGACGAATACCTCGCTTCGCAGGGTTACAAGACCAAGAGCTCCACGACAAGATAGGCAGCGCAACCATGCTATTCAAACAGAAGAAATCGAAAAACTGGTCGTTCAAATTTGTGTGGAACGGCCAGCTGATCCGCGAGAGCACACGCCAAGCCAACCGGAGGATAGCGGAGCAGATTGAATCCGCAAGGAAGACCCAGCTTGCCAAAGCGGAAGTGGGCCTGAAAGACCCCGTCAAAGTGCCTACCCTCGAAGAGTTCGCGACAGGCCAGTTCCTCCCGTTCGCCGGGAATCAGTTCGCCGCAAGGCCCAAGACGCTGGGCTTCTACGAGAACGGGGTCAAGAACCTTCTCGCCCGCAGGCAGCTGGCGAAGCTTCCCCTGGACGCGATCACAGCAGCCGACGTCGCGGCGTACGCTGCCGCGCGCAGGAAGGCGGGCCTTGCCGTCGCCAGCGTGAATCGCGAGTTGCAAGTTCTGCGCCGAATGTTCCGCCTTGCCCAAGACTGGGGCAAGGTCGAGAAGCTGCTGGCGCGGGTGAGCATGCTGCCGAAGGAGCGACACCGGGAGAGAGTGCTGTCGCGTGAGGAGGAGGAAGCCTACTTCGCCGTCGCGCGACCGCTGCTGAAGGACGTGGCGACCGTTCTGCTTGACTGCGCCCTTCGTCCCGAGGAGTGCTTCAGGCTGAGGTGGGAGCAGGTCCGGGACGGAGCGCTTCACATCATGCACGGCAAGACCGAGAGCGCGCGCCGGAGCATCCCCCTGTCAGACCGGGCGGCAGCGGTGATCGAGTCTAGGCGCCGGGGGGAACCCTCCTCGCCTTGGGTGTTCCCGGCCTTGACCAAGACCGGGCACGTCGAGAAGTCCAGCCTGAAGAAGCAGCACCTGCTGGCAGTCAAGGAGTCGCGAGTCGCGCCTTTTGTGCTCTATGAGTACCGCCACACATGCCTCACCCGCTGGGCAGAGCACATGGACCCGTACACCCTTGCCTACTTAGCCGGCCACTCCGACTTCGCGATGACCAAGAGGTACGTCCACCCTCAGAAGGAGACAGTGCGCAAGGCGATGGAGAAAGCTCGGGGCGGGCATACTTCTGGGCATGCCACTAGCAAAAAGGCCTCGGGCGATTAACCAGAGGCCTCTTTAAGCTAAAGAAATGATTGCAGATAAATTGGTCGGGGCGGCAGGATTCGAACCTGCGGCCTCCTGGTCCCGAACCAGGCGCTCTACCAGGCTGAGCCACGCCCCGATGCTCTCAGTGTAGTCGGTTGCGGCACGGTTCCACAACTCTTACCATCAAGGTTGCCCCGCTTCGCTACGGCCCATGATCGACTGCGCCAACTGCCCTCGGTTCACGACGTGCTCGTTCGTCTCGGCGGCGCCGTGTCTCGCTTTCCGCACGCCCTCGTCGTTGCCGAAATCCGGCTCGCCATTGATCGGGCCCGGTCCATCGTCTTATCCAATGGAGTAGAGCATCCCATCGAGGACACCGTGACCGCCGCTCTCTCGTCTCTCACCCAACACTCTCTGCGCCGCGTCATCAATGCCACCGGCGTCGTGCTCCACACCAATCTCGGACGCGCCCCGCTTGGACCCCTAACTCCCCTCACCGGATATTCGAATCTCGAGTACGACCTCGCTTCTGGAAAACGCGGCAAGCGCGATGCGCACCTTTCGCCGCTGCTCGAACGCCTTCTCGGCCGGCCCGCCATCGCCGTCAATAACGGAGCCGCCGCACTCTACCTCGCGCTGCACGAACTTGCCGCCGGCCACGAAGTCATCGTCTCCCGTGGCGAACTTATAGAGATCGGCGACGGCTTCCGTATCCCCGATATCATGCGCAGCTCCGGCGCGATTCTGGTCGAAGTCGGCACCACCAATCGCACCCGCATCGGCGACTATCGCGATGCAATCACCGACCGCACACGTCTGCTCCTGCGCGTCCATCCCAGCAATTTCCATATCAGCGGATTCACCGGTCGCCCGTACCTCGCCGAGCTCGCAACCCTGGGCCGCGAGCGAAACATTCCAGTCTATGAGGATCTCGGCAGCGGCTGCTTCGTCGATCTCCATCCCTTCGGGATCACCGAGCCGCTCATCCAACAAAGTCTCGACGCCGGCGTGGATCTCGTCTCTTGCAGCGGCGACAAACTTCTCGGCGGCCCCCAAGCCGGCATCCTCGCTGGCAACCCGGAGCTCATCGCGCGGATTCGCCGCAATCCCATGTTCCGCGCTCTTCGCCTCGACAAGCTAATCACGCAAACACTCGAAAACACCCTGCGCCAACTGCTGCTGGAAAATTGGGAATCCATCCCGGCCATCCGGATGATCCGAATGACGCCCGACGAAATCCGCGCACGCGCCGAGCGCCTTCTCACCGCCGGTGCCGAACTTCAGCCCGGCGAGTCTGTCATCGGCGGAGGCTCCACGCCCGATCAATCCATCCCCACATGGCTGATCGCCATTGCCCATCCCAATGTGGTCGCCGCGGAAAAGCGTTTGCGTTCGCGGCCCGTGCCGGTGATCGCACGCATTGAAGACGACAAGCTGCTGCTCGATCTAAGAACGGTCTTCCCCGAAGACGAAGACGAATTGCGCGCGGCTCTCAGCGAGCTTGCACCAACGAACTAAGCGCGTTCCTGGTACGTGCCCTCGGCGGTGTTGACGCGAATGCGCTCGCCTTCCACGATGAACGGCGGCACCTGCACCACCAGCCCGGTTTCCATCTTCGCCGGCTTGGTGACGTTCGAAACGGTGGCACCCTTCAGCCCCGGCTCCGTCTCCATTACCGTCATATCGACGGTCGCGGGCAATTCCACGCTCATCGGCTTACCTTCATAAAATTCCACATGCACCTGAAGCTGCGGTATCAGGTAATTCACCGCATCGCCGAGGATGTCCTTCGTCAAGTGCATCTGCTCGTAGTTTTCGGTGTTCATGAAGTAAAAATACTCGCCGTCATCGTAAAGAAACTCCATCTTGATTTCTTCGAGAATGGCGCGCTCGACTTTGTCTTCCGATGAGAACCGATGCTCGGTCATGGCGCCATTGCGCAGCATGCGCATGCGCGCTTGCACGAATCCGCGAAGGTTGCCTGGCGTCCGGTGTGCCACGCTAAAGATCGAGTACAACTCATTGTTGAACTTGATTACCATTCCAGGACGCATTTGTGTTGACGAAATCATAAGGGGTTGGCGCTACAGGACCAACCCATCATTATAGCCGCACGCTCTTCGTGAGAGAGTTATTGTCGATGGCACACAAATTCGGGTCGTTGGTATTTACGCCGGTCGTGAAGGACTTACAGGAGCGCTATGGCAGCCGCCGTCAATACGCCAAAATGGAGAAAATCGGCGCTTCACCCGACGCCTGTGGCGCGGAAAATCCCTGATCCTTTAGGCGCTCGCTCAGTTCACCAAGAGTCCCGCGAAAAGCTGAGCGACGAAGCCGGTGACGACCTATTGAGTCCCCCCTAAAACGGAAGTATTTCTTCCCGCACCGGATCGAAATCAATGCGCCGCTTCTGCATATACGAAATATTCCCCAGATGCGACGCCTGCGCCGACCGGTGCCCAATCAGCACATCCCCATTCGGCAATTTCCGCGATTTCACGCACTGCAAAAAATTATTAATATGATCAATCGTCATATCGTGCGGCTCGGCGTGCACCACCGTCGGCGTCACATTCTTCCCCAACGGCCAGTATTCGTAATGGCCGCGATCGATCAGCAGCCGCCCCTCGGTCCCGCACATTTCAACGCCTTCGCCCTTGATGCCCGGCGCGAGCGTCGCTTCAAACGTAGCCGTATATTCCGCCGGATATTCCAGCAGCACGTTAATCGTATCCGGCGCGGTGCGGCCGTCTTTGTAAGCGTAAACTCCGCCCGCCGCGCTCCCCGACATCGGAATGTCATGCCCCATGAACATGTGCACCACGTCTATCCAGTGGGTAAATAAATCCGTAACTTGCCCGCCCCCGAAATCCAGATAAGCGCGCCAGTTGAAATACTGCTGCGGATCGTAATCGCGCCACTTCACCGGTCCCAGAAATCGCGCCCAATCCAGATTGCTCGGCTGCGTTTGCAGCGACACCGGCGCCTTTCGCAAATGATAAGTATTCCCGTGCCACCACGTGCGCGCCAGCGTGATCTTGCCCAGCTTGCCGGTATCCAGATACTCGCGTTTGGCCTGCAAATAATGCGCGCCCGAGCGCTGCTGCATCCCAACCTGGCAGATGCGATTGTTCACCCGCGCCGCTTTCACCACCGGCGGGCCCTCCTCAATCAGCCTCGTCAGCGGCTTCTCGACATACACGTCCTTACCCGCGTTCAGCGCATCGATGGCGGTCGCCGTGTGCCAGTGATCCGGCGTCGCGATCAGAACCATGTCGATCTCTTTCATCTCCAGAAGCTTGCGATGATCCGAAAAATCCTTCGCGCCCGTTGCCTTGGAACGCGCCAGGTCGATCTGCTTGGCATACACATCGCAAACCGCCGTCACATTCACATGCGGATTCATCATGAACTGCGACATGTCCTGCCGCCCGCGCTCGCCACAGCCGATCACGCCGAGGTTCATCTTGTCATTCGCGCCTTTAATCCGCGAATAAGATGCCGCCGTAATGGCCACACCGGCGCCGCGCAATAAATCTCGTCTGCCTAGCATGCTTCTCCTAGTGTTGGTGCGTGCAACCTGGAAAGGAAGCCAGCGCTGTGTTGCCCTTGTAGCCCAATTCCTGAACTAATCCCGCGTAAGAAGTGTAGTAACCGTCCGCCGTCATGCTCTTGATGGCGTGAAAGAATGATTCTCCCGCGCCTTTTGTATCGCCGCGAAATGCGGCTTCGCTCAACGGCGTCAACAGAACAATCTGCTGATCTTCCCCAATCTCCACAAACTTCTTCCCGAATGAACCTGTCCCACCTGTTACCAGTATCGATTCCTGCGCCCAATTGACCATTCTCGTCCCTTCGAAACTTCTTCTGCAGAGTCACGCGCCGAGGCGGTGTCCGCCAAGTCTTGAC
>JANYJA010000001.1 GCA_025358575.1 Terriglobia bacterium | reverse complement strand
GTCCACAAACACGCCGGAACCGATCAGCGGGGAGTCTCCGACGCGTCCGGCAAGCTTCCAAGCCAAGCCGCTGGTCGTGGTAACGCCGGACATTTCGCCCTTCGCATTCAGCCCCAGGCAATTGATGGTTCCGGTCGGCGGGTGCGCCGCCATACCTCGCGCCCACTCCAACATTTCATCCGTCGCGTCCGGGAACATTCGTTTCAGCACCGCTGAAGGCGGCACCGCGGTGGGCTTCTTCGGCGGCGCGTCCAAACCCTCTCTCCAGTTGTTGTGTCCGATGCCATCGCGCAGCGATTGCTTCCACACCAGCCAGGCGAGCCGGCTCTTCTCCGTAAGCAGATCCTCTTCTTTGAATCCGAAAGCCTTGGCGAACCGCAGCGCGCCCTCGCCCACCAGCATGGTGTGGTCGGTCTGCTCCATCACCAGTTTCGCGATTTTCGAAGGCGTCTTTATGCCACGGATCGAGGCCACCGATCCGATGCGCCGCGAAGGTCCGTGCATCACCGAGGCATCCAGTTCCACAACACCGTCTTCATTCGGCAGGCCGCCATAGCCAACGGAATTGTCTTCCGGGTCTTCTTCTGGAATGTTGACACCAGCGACCACGGCATCCAGCGTGTCCGCTCCGCCTTTAATCATCTGATACGCTCGGGCACACGCCTGAAGCCCGTTCGCGCTCGAAATCACGATATCTTTAGGTGTGGACGCCGCCGCACCGAGAGTTCTACCCGCTGGCACTGCCGCCGCGGCTAGCACCCATGCCCGCCTGGTCACCACGTCAGTTTCCCCCTGCCCACTTCAGCCGAAGTTACACTTTACCGCATTCTTCGCGGCCGCCCTGCTGCTTTTGATTTTTCCCGCCGTCGCGCGCGACAAGCCCGCGAAATCCCCGCAGGTAGAGTTGCTCGAATTTGCGGCGCACCGCTCTGAATCTCTGGTCAGCCTCGACGCGAACGTCCGAAACGCGGGTGACAAGCCCATTCACAACTTGACACTGGTTTTCACTTTTGCCGCTCCCGATAAAGTTACCGTCACCACTCAGCGAGCCGCCATTGAGGAAGAATGGCTGGCTCCGGGTGACGATGCCTCTATCCATGCGCAGTTGGAAGATCCCGTGCGTGCCGTGAACATTACGGTTTCCGCCACCGATTCGCGCAATTTTGAACTTCGTTTAGCCAAGCCCGGCCCTTACGCCATCGATTAGCATGCAAAAAACTATTTCGCCCGCGCGCTGCGTTCAGGGGTCTCTCCTGCTGCCCGGCGACAAATCCATCTCCCACCGCTACGCCATTCTGGCCTCGATCGCTGAAGGAGATTCGCGCCTTCACAATTTCTCGACCGGCGCGGACTGCCAGTCAACATTGAACGCCATGCGCGCGCTCGGCGTCGAGATTGAAAAAGAGAATAATGACGTGACCGTGCGCGGCCGGGGCCTAGATTCACTGCGGGAGCCTTCCGCAATGCTCGACGCAGGAAATTCCGGATCTACCATTCGCATGTTGTCCGGCATTCTGGCGGCGCAGCCGTTCAATTCCGAAATCGGCGGGGACGAATCGCTTTCACGCCGCCCCATGGGACGCATCATGGAGCCGTTAGCGACGATGGGCGCGCGCGTGGAAGCTCGCGACGGACGTTATCCGCCGTTAACCATTCACGGAACGCCTAATATTCAGCCGCTCGACTACACGCTTCCAGTTCCCAGTGCGCAAGTGAAGACCTGCGTGCTCTTCGCCGGTTGCTACGCGCACGGCGAAACCATCGTGCGCGAAGCCATTCGCTCCCGCGACCACAGCGAAATTGCTTTGCGTGAGTTCGGCGCGGACATCTCCGTCTCGCGCCGCGTGATTCGCCTTCAAGGCCGTGCCAAGCTGACGGGCCGCGAAATGTTCGTCCCTAGCGATTTGTCTTCGGCCGCATTTTTTCTGGTTGCGGCGCTGATTCTGCCCGGTTCCGAACTGCAACTCCGCGGCGTGGGGTTGAATCCAACACGCTCCACATTGCTCGACTTCCTGGTCTCGACCGGCGCCGATATCCGCATCCTGAAGGTTGAAGAAGTGAACGGCGAACTGGTCGGTGAAATCGCCGTGCGTCATTCCATCGTGCAGGGCGGCGTGATCGACGAAGAAACCACGGCAGCGTTGATCGATGAGATCCCGGTCCTCGCGGTGCTCGGCGCCCGCAGCGAAAATGGCATCACCATTCGCGACGCCGGTGAACTGCGGATCAAAGAAACCGACCGCATCGAAACCGTAGTCGAGAATTTCCGCCGCATGGGTGTTCACGTCGACGAGTTCGAGGATGGAATGCATATCCCCGGCAAGCAGACGTTCCGCCCCGCTGCCTTCGACAGTTTCGGCGATCACCGCATCGCTATGGCCTTCGCGGTGGCCGCGCTGGCCGCCGGCGGAGAGAGCCAACTCGACAACGCTGAAGCCGCTTCGGTTTCGTTTCCTGAGTTCTACGGCTTGCTCGACGAAGCTCGCATGTCCTAGAATCCGCGCAGTTCGAGAATCAGATTGTCCAAAGCAATCGTCTTCTGAATATTGCGGCGCAGCAGTTCGGCAATCTCGTCCACTTGTTTCACCGCTCGCGCTATCCAATGGCCGGAAACGCGCTCCGCTATTGCGCTCAACTCGCGTCGCAAGTCGCCATTACGAATTTCGGCATGGGGCAAGGTTCGCAGCACCATCATGTCGCGCAGCAGTTCGTAAAGCAGCTTGAGATAGAGTTCCAGCTTCTCGTTCTTGCTGCGCGCGATGCTCTCTGAAAACGGCATCCACGCTCCGAATGGGCTTGCTCCAGCCGCCACCTTCAACAACACATGCATTGCGCTGCGTCGCTTGTCATAGATCGCCAGATCCAGCGTGGCCGCGATTCCCGGGCATCCCCCCGATAGCCCAATCCTCCGTTCCGTGTCGGCCAGACTACGCGACGCGGCGAAAGCCCGCATGTCCGCATTCGACAGCGGCGAAAAAGAAAATAGAATTGAGCGCGAGCGAATCGTTGGCAGCAAATCGTACGCATTCTCCGCTGTCATGATCAGGTTCATGTGATCCGGCGGTTCTTCGAGAGTCTTCAGCAGAGAGTTCGCGGCTTGTTCATTGGCCCGGTCGATGTGGTCGATCAGAAAAATTCGCCGCGACCCGACGTCTGGCTTAAAGCTTGCGCGTTCCTTCAGCAGACGCATCTGCGGGATGGAGAGTTGCCGCAAGGGGCCGTCCGGCGGAAACGTGACGAAATCTGGATGCGATGCGAATAGCAGCGGATCGTCGTTTCGTTTATCGGCCGGCAATTTCTCCCGATCCAATAAATCGGCCCGTCGTCCCGGCGTGCTTAGATCGTCGTTCTCGATTCGTTCCGGATGCGGCAGCAGAGCTTGGCCGAAACGGCGCGCCAGCGTTGCCTTTCCAACTCCTTCAGGCCCCGCGAACAAAAGCGTCTGCGGAATGCGTCCGCTCGCCACCATCTGTCTGAGCGCGCGCACCACATGTGCGTTTCCCCAAAAATTCTCAAACACGTTCGCGCAGTGCCTCCCACAGGTGGCGGGCGACGTTTCCGATTTTCATCGCTCCATCCAGCACGACAAAGCGTTCCGGTTCGCCAGCCGCCAGCGCCCGGTATGCATCCCGCACGGCTCCATGGAAAGCCGCCGATTCATCGTCGATGCGCGTCTCCGTGCTTTGGAGCGTTGCATTACGCTGCTGCGCGCGGGCCAAACTGGTTTGCAAATCGATATCGATCAGCACGGTGATATCGGGGCGCAACCCATCGCATGCGATTTGATCGAGCTGAACCACGAGTTCTGCTCCAAGCCCGCGTCCGCACCCCTGATACACCAGTGTGGAATCCGTAAACCGGTCGCACAGTACGACACGTCCCGCATCCATCGCCGGACGAATCACCTCGGCGACGTTTTGCGCACGGCTCGCGAAATAAAGCAGTAGTTCGGCCCGCGCATCCATCTGAGAATTAGCGCCGTCGAGTAGAATCTTCCGGATGAGGCGCCCAATCGCCGTGCCGCCCGGCTCGACTGTCTCTTCGACGTCGCGCCCAATCGATCTCAAGCGCTGCCCGAGCAGGCGCAACTGCGTCGTTTTACCGCAACCATCGATCCCTTCGAATGTGATGAACAAGCCCCGCTTCACAAGTAGAGTATTGTCCTATAGACGGCGTCCCGCCGAACCGCCGCTCCCGCGCCTGAAATGTCCGGATCGCCGATTCCAAATCCGCCGCCCCAAAATCGGGCCACTGCGCTGGCGTAAAAACGAGTTCCGCGTAAGCGCATTCCCACAACTGAAAGTCGCTCAGCCGTTGCTCCCCGCCCGTGCGAATCAGCAGATCGACATCCGGCCCTAACTCACGCGCGAAATCCTCGCGCGATTGCGCGCCCGCTTGGGCCGCCGCGAGAATGGCGTCGCGGCCCGAATAGTCCACCGCGACCCTGAGATGCATGCGCGTCCCCTGCTGTGTGGAGCGCTCCGCCGCGCAAATCGCATCCGTGACGCCCGCCGGTAACCGGTCCCGGCGTCCGATTACCGAAAGGCGCACCCCGTTGCGCCGCAGCTCTTCCGTCTCACCGCCCAAAAAGCTCTTAAACAACCGCATCAGGATCTCGACTTCGGTCGCGGGACGCGTCCAGTTGTCGGACGAAAAGGCGTAGAGCGTAAGGGTGTCCACGCCAAACCCCGGAGCCGCCTCGACCGTACGGCGCACCGCCTCCACGCCCGCGCGATGCCCGAAAGTGCGGGGCATCCCCCTCTGGGTGGCCCAGCGCCCGTTTCCATCCATAATGACGGCAACATGCAAACTACTTTGCGCTGCAAAGTGTTCAGGGGGTCTACGTTTCTCAAGGGCTATCGCATTCATTTATTTCTCCCGGCGCATCGCCTTAATCAGCGATTCCATGTGATCGAGATATTTTTCGAGAGCCTTGCGGCCCGACGAGGTCAGCGTGTAATCGGTCCTCGGAATTCTGCCTTCAAACGACTTCGTGCACGTAACATATTCGGCATCTTCCAGCTTGCGCGCATGCACGCTCAGGTTGCCGTCGGTCGTCTCCATCAACTTCTTCAATTCGTTGAAAGTGAGGCGGTCGTTCACAGCCAACGCGCTGAGAATCCCCAGCCGCAGCCTCTCATGGATCAGCCGGTCCAGCTTCGTCGGAGCGGCCGCCGCCACGCTGATGCGCGCATTCCCGGTGCTTCGCATTGCGCCACTCTTAGCCACCATGCCTCCATGCGATAATTCCGCCAAAGACCATTTGCATCAAGCCGAATCCCGCGGCGAGCAAATAGTTGCCCCACGCCGCCGGACAGAACACCGCCGCGGCGCCCAACGCCAGGAAACAAGTCCCCATCACCGGGACGATGCGCACCGAAAACGCTCCGCCCGCTATCACTCCGGTTCCATACATAAGAAGCCACATTGCCGGAATTTCAGCCAGTAAGCCCGCTCGAAAGAGCGCAAATGTAAGCAGCCCGCCGGTCAAAAGCGCTGGCAGCAACCCCAGTAGAAATTTTCGCCCTGGGCCGGAAAGCAGCGTGGCATCCATAGTGCGAGCCTTGCGCCGCGCGAACACTACCCCCAGCGCCAGCGCCGCCACCGCTTCCAGTAACCAGACCATCAACCACCGCTCGGACGTGGGCTGTGCGGCGGCAATTGCGGCGGCAATCAGCGCCGTGATCCCCATCGCGATCCCGCCAGTTCCTGGAACAGCGGTGAAGGACGCCGCGCCTTCCATCGTCCGCCGAATAAACCGGAGATTGTCCATCGCCTGCGCGTGCAGTTCCAACGGTTCCCGCGGCGCGGAGCGGATTGGACGAACAGTGCCCATGTCATGATTGTAGAGATTCGCCGCCGCAATTGCAATGTACTTTGCAAAATAAAGGAGATCCGTCGCATGAATTTTTGGTCCCCCGATCTGGTGAAAAATATGTTTCACCTCGACCTTCCAATTCTGGAAAAGATCCTGCGCCCAATTCTGATTTACGTCGCGTTAGTGATTCTGCTCCGGTGCTTCGGCAAGCGAGAACTGGCGCAGTTAAATCCATTCGATCTGGTAGTCCTGCTCTCCGTCTCCAACACCGTGCAGAACGCCATCATCGGAAATGACAATTCGGTAAGCGGCGGAATACTGGGCGCATTGACCCTGTTCGCAACAAACTATATTGTAGTGCGGTTCCTGTTCAAGCACCGGCGCCTGGACCAAATTTTGGAAGGCTCGCCAACAACGCTCATCGAAGACGGAAAGGTGCTGCACGCGAACTTGGCCAAAGAGCTTCTTTCCGAATCCGAGCTGACTACAGTGATCCACCGGCAGGGCTTCGGCGACCCGGACGAAGTCGAGCGATGCGTGCTTGAGCCTGGCGGTGCGTTCTTCATCAAAGGCAAGACGCCCGACCAGGATGAACTTCACCACAGTGCCCTTCTCGCCCGACTCGACGCCATTCAAAATCAGCTCACGGCGCTCCAAAACCGTGTACACTGAGAACTTCGGGCTGTGGCGCAGCCTGGCTAGCGCGCTTGCTTGGGGTGCAAGAGGTCCCGGGTTCAAATCCCGGCAGCCCGACCAAATTCCTCAAACACATACAGCCAGTTACCTAACGCAATAAAAGTTCTTGGAGTCCAACCGGAGGGCTCTACGCCAACAACCGGAGCAGGCTCTACGCCAACAACGGGGGCAGACCCCGATCCGAGACCAGTTAACCACATAAGACCTTGACGCGCATTCGGTAGTTTTCGAAGTTGCGAAAACCATAGGCTTGCCTGGTAATCAGCTCCATTTTGTTATGAAAGCCTTCAGTGATTCCGTTGTTCCGGGTGAAGCGCCACATGGCCGCAATCTCCTCGCGCCAGGCGTGCAGCGTGTTGCCGAGTTGTACCAGTTGCGCCAATCCGGCTTGGCGCAACTGGTACACAGCGCGCAGCAGGCGGGGCGCCAGAATTTCGCACTGCTTTCGGTTGCGATGCTTTTTCAGCAGCAGATAGCACAGCCGCTGTTTAAACCGGTAGATCAACTCCAGCGCCGGATATGCGGTGAGGTAGAGCGATAGCCGGGCCTGGTGCTCGGCGGTGAGGTTGTGGCGGTGGCGGCGCATCAGCGAGAGCAAGCCGCGGTTCCTAGCCCCAG
Source organism: Terriglobia bacterium (assembly GCA_025358575.1). Classification (GTDB taxonomy): domain Bacteria; phylum Acidobacteriota; class Terriglobia; order Bryobacterales; family Bryobacteraceae; genus JANYJA01. The sequence continues at coordinate 34,897 of JANYJA010000001.1, read as the reverse complement.
TCGGATCGATGTCGCGCCAGCAGGCCAGGAAATGGTGATTGACCAGGCGAATCACATGGAAACGATCGGCTACAATCCTGGCGTTGGGAAAGTGCTTCCGGACCACAGCGCGGTAAACGCTGGCCAGATCCATGCAAACCACCCGCACCTCGGCTTTGCCTTCGAGCTTCAGTAGATAGGCTTCCAGAGAGAGCTCCGACCGGCCCAACACCACGTCGTAGACTTTGTGGTTGCGCAGGTCGCAGAAAGTTGTCGCGTAGCCTTTGCGGCGGGTGAAGAAGTGCTCGTCGATGCCCAGCACGGTAGGACAGCGGGGCGGATGCCATTCGGTGAACTGCCGCCTCAGACCGTGCTGGAAGTAGCGTTCGACGGTGGCCCAGACGGCTGCGGTTGATGCCATCGAGATGCTGCTGAAAAATGGCTCGTTGAAAGGCCTCGCTACCCCGCTGGCAGGGCAGCATGCCGATCAGACGCTGGCGCGACTGGCGCCCGCACTCCAAACAGAGCAACTTGCGGGCTTCTATTTTCAGAAAGCAGTGCCGCAGCCCCCAATCTTCATGCCGGACGGTTCGCCGGTAGACCCCTTTGCTTCGCAGTTGCTTCCCGCCACAGTGGGCACACGACAAAGGCCCGGTATACCGAGCCGTTATGACCACTTCCGCATTCTTTCTGGCGATCTCGATAATCTGGTAGTGGGGCAGGCCTAAAACGATCTTTGCATTGTCCAAAACATTTCTCCCAAGATTGTTTTATCAATCTCGGATCAGGGTCTGCCCCCGTTGTTGATCAAGAGCCTAGTTCTCGAAATAGCGAAAGCCGTAGGCGTGCCGGGCCATCGAGGAAGCGTGTTCGCTGCCTTGCGGGTCCCTGGCGGGCGATCTGCTGAGCGCCGTGGCACCACCCTGCATGTCTGACGCGAGGAGATCGCAGCCATGCGGCGAAGATTGTGTACGATTTAATTCATGGCGAGTGAAAAAGAACTGCTGGAACGCATCCAGCAACTCGAAAAACTAAACAGCGCGTTGCAGGATAAACTCGATGCGATTTACGCCGTCGTTGTTTCCGATGAAGACGCGAATGACGCTGAAGACGATGGCGAAATCGACAACCTGGTGCAAATCGATCGTAAATAATCAGCGTTTTGGCTTACGCCGATGCCATTGATACCAGACAAAAGCGCATAATGCCACCACTACCGCAGCGGCGGCGACCCACCCGTGAAATGTTCGCGCATACTGCTCCCACGCGTTTCCGACGAAGTACCCGATAGCGAGAAAGCTGGCCACCCAAATAAATCCCCCGGAATAGGCATACATTGCGAAATGGTCGGCACGCATTTTCGAAGTGCCGGCTACCAATGCGGTGACGTGGCGAACACCCACCACAAAGTAGCCGAAAAATAAGGTCCATTTCCCAAAGCGTTCGAACCAATCGTGCACTTGCCCCATGTGCTTTTCGCTTGCACGGGCCAGATACGGAATTCTGTGCAGCAAATAAATCACGCCAGTTCGGCCTAGAACATAACTCAGCGTGATTCCGAATAGACTGCCCGCGTATGCCGCGATCAACGTGACAATTGGATCCAATTGGCCCGCGCGCACCGCAACGCCCGCGACCACCAGAATGGTCTCGTCCGGAATCAAAGGCCCTACAATTCCCAGCATCAGCAGCCCGAAAATCGCGAAGTATCCGTAATGCAGGACGAACTGTTCCATCAGCAAATGTGAATCGGTTTTTCCGAGCGCGGCAACACGCGGCCTAGAAGGTAAGCACCGCGGAGCGCGGCTATCAATTGCGCGGCGTCGGCCTCCGGCAAAGAAATTAGCAAGCCGCCTGATGTCTGCGGGTCGTACAAGAGAGATTCAATTTCGGGCGTGATGGCGTTCATTACAGCAACCGATGGCGACGCGAAGTCGCGATTGTTTTTGAGTCCTCCGGGTATCGCGCCTTGACGCGCGTACTCCACCGCACCGGGCAGGAATTGGACGGCCGCGGTATCGATTTCCATCGTCACACCACTGCCAACGGACATCTCTCTCGCGTGCCCGATTAACCCGAACCCCGTGACATCCGTGCAGCCGTGCACATCAAAAGCCAGCATGCGCTCGCAGGCCTCCCGGTTCAGCTTCAGCATGGAATCTATCGACGTCGCCACGTGTTCTTCGGCTGCGATTCCGCGCTTCAGCGCCGTCGCAATCACGCCCGTGCCGATCTTCTTCGTTAAAACAAGCGCGTCGCCCGCGCGTGCTCCTGTGTTCGCTTTTACGCGAGCCGGGTGAACCGTGCCTGTGACTGCGTAGCCGAATTTGATCTCTTCATCGGCGATGCTGTGTCCTCCCAAAATCACGGCCCCCGATTCGTGTACCTTGTCCGCGCCGCCTCTAAGAATGTCGCTGAGGTCATCCAGATCGCCGTTCGCCGGATAAGCGAGAATCGAGAGGACCGAAATCGGTATGCCGCCCATGGCATAGACATCGCTTAACGCGTTCGCCGCGGCGATGGCACCGAACGTATACGGGTCGTCTACAATCGGCGTAAAGAAATCGACCGTCTGGACGAGCGCCAGCGTCGGCGTGAGTCGATACACACCGGCGTCGTCGGAACTGTCGAATCCGACGATTACATTCTCGTTAGTCACGCGCGGGAGCGCGGACAGCACCTGGTCCAAAACCTTTGGACTGAGTTTGGAAGCTCAACCAGCGGCTTTTACATGTGCTGTCAATTTTCTTGTCGACATGAAACCTTTACAATCATAGAACCATGCGCAGAATCCTCGCTTCTTTCGCCGTACTCGCGACCGCCGGCCTGCTGTTGTTCGCCGCGCGCGAACCGCAGGGCGACTCCCGCTTGAAAAACGCATTCCGCAAACCCCAACAGAACGGCTGGACCTTCGTGCATCTGGAAGGCACGCCTGCGGAAATCGGCTACCAGCACGGATATCTGCTCGCGCCGGAAATCGCCGAGGGGTACAAAGTGATCGCGCTCGAAGCCACGCACGACACCGACAAGAATTGGGCGTTCTTCCGCGACGCGGCCAAGACCATGTTGTGGCCGCACATCGAGCAAGAGTATCGCGATGAGTTGACTGGCATCGCGCAGGGCGTGGAGGCGCACGGCGTTAAGCTCGACGTGTGGGATATTGTTGCGATCAATGCCGCCATGGAATGGTCGTATTACGTCAAGCAGTACGATCTGCAGCACGGCGTGACACCACCCAAGACCGTGACGGCCGGTGACCACTGCAGCGCCTTCGTGGCAACGGGAAAATGGACCCGCGACGGCAAGCCGGTGATCGCGCACAACAATTGGACCGGGTATCTTGACGGCGAACGCTGGACTATGATATTCGACATCGCGCCCGCCAGTGGGCACCGCTTCATCATGGATGGCTACCCCGGCCTGATCCACAGCGCCGACGATTTTGGCATTAACGACGCCGGAATCATGATCACGGAAACCACCATCACCGGATTCAGCGGATGGGATTCAAACGGCATCGCCGAATTCGTTCGTGCGCGCAAAGCGATGCAGCACGCGAGTTCCATCGACGAGTTCGCGACTATCATGAAAGCTGGCAATAATGGCGGCTACGCGAATGACTGGCTGGTGGCGGATCGCAAAACCGGCGAAATCGCCAGCCTGGAACTGGGCCTGAAGAATGTGAGTCTGAAGCGCAGCACCGATGGATATTTCGTCGGCTCCAACTACCCCATCGATGCAAAGCTCGCACGCGAAGAAACGAATTTCGACATGAAGGATATGGGCGTCAGCGGCAACGCGCGACACGTCCGTTGGGATCAGCTGATGGCGCAGAACAAAGGCAAAATCGACCTCGCGATGGCGCAGAAATTCATGGGCGACCACTACGATTCCTACTTAAAGAAGGATTCGCCGAGCGAGCGAACCCTTTGCGGGCACGTAGATATGTCGCCCCGTGGTATGGGCGATTGGCAGAAACCTTACGGAATCGCTGGAGCCGTTCAGAACAAGGCCGCCGATGCGGCCATGGCCGAGAAATTAATGTTCACTGCCGCCGCTGGGCATGCGTGCGGGCTGAACTTCAAAGCCGCCGCACACCTAAAGGCGCATCCGGAATTTGCATGGGAAAAGCCCTATCTGCGCGACATGAACGCGTATCTTTGGACCACATTCCAAGCTGTTCGTTAGAATCTACGACAGCCTCTTCAGAATGAAAGCCTGCTTAGGATCTTTCTCTTTTTCTTTCGCGGACTTCTCAATCGCGGGCGCATCCACCCGCTCGCGCACCAAACGCATTTCTTTTTCGCTAAGGGTTCCGATGAATGCGAACTTTACTTTCTCGCCGTTGTAGTAATTCGTTGTCGTAACGGTGAATTCAACGCGATCCCCGGTCACCTTCAGATCTTGAACGGGCACGTCGAATTCGTCCCCGAACATGGTTCCCGCAATCGCGTTTTGAAAAGATTTGAACTGGAACGCGACGTCCTGCTTTTCTTCGTGGGCCGCTGTGATCCGACCCATCCAGATGCCGGTGACATCGGCTGCCGGCATCACAAGACTAAACCACATCGAGCCCGCGACTAGCCTCGCAGCAAGCGTCATATTGTGAGATCATAACATCGTTCCCGCGTGGCTCCCCAGCTATGGAGCGCCTTTACAATACCTCTCTCTTAGTCGCCTCGGTTGTTTTTCTCAGCGCGTCAGCCGCGCTCGCTGAAGCCCGAAACTTTTCCCCTGCTGAAGGCCAAAAATTTCTCCAGACTTACTGCATCGCGTGTCACCAAGGGAAATCGCCTGCTGCTGGGTTAAATTTATCGCAGCTCGGTGCAGCGGATAGTTTCCGTGACCACGGCCAGGATTGGAGCAAGATTTATACTCGCGTGCGGAACAGCGAGATGCCGCCGCGAGGATTGCCTGCTCCCTCGTCGGATCGCCGCGAACTTTTCATCACCTGGGTCCACGATGCGCTCAAGACCGAAGCGTGCGCCGACGGAATCACGCCCGGACGCGCCCCGCTTCGCCGCCTGAATCGCACCGAATACTCCGCAACCGTTCGCGATCTCCTCGATCTCCATCTGGACTTGAGCCGCATGCTTCCTGCTGATGGAGCCGGCGGCGAGGGATTCGACAACGCCGCCGAGACTCTTTTCCTCTCTCCGATCCATGCCGAAAAATATCTCGAGGCAGCAAAACTAGCGCTCGACTTTGCCGCCAAAGACAAACGCTCGCGCGCCAAGTTCCTGATCGCCGTCCCCGGCCCGGACACAACCCCGCATCAAGCCGCTCGCACCATACTCGAATCGTTTCTCCCTAGAGCATTCCGCCGTCCCATCGACCCGGCCGATCTTCAGGTCTATCTAGCTCTCTTCGATACTTCGCGGAAAACCGGTCAATCCTTCGACGAATCCATCCTCTTCGCTCTGAAAGGCGTGCTCGTCTCTCCACAATTTCTGTTCCGGGCCGAGCCTCAAAATCCCGCCTCCGAGGCCCGTTTGCTCGACGACTATTCGCTCGCCACACGGCTCTCTTATTTCCTCTGGGGCAGCGAGCCCGATAGTTTGCTGCTCGCCCTAGCCGAATCCGGCAGATTGCAAGATCCCGAAATCCTCAAAGGGCAAGTCGCCCGCATGTTGCGCAACACCAAGTCTTTCGATTTCGTCCAAAGTTTTGTCGAACAGTGGCTCGGCACCCGCGCATTGGCGCAGAACATTCATCCTGACGCGAAGCTTTTTCCCGTCTACGCGGCGGATGAAGAAGTGCAGGGCGACGTTCGCTATCAGCCGGTTCTGTTTTTCCGCGAGATTGTCGCCAACGACCTTTCTCTCCTCAATCTCTTGGACTCGAATTTCACCATCGCCACTAGAAAACTTCAGAAGCTCTACGGGCTTGACGTGAAGCCCCCGCTCGCGGACAAGGCCGAATCGCCGCAGCGTATCGAGCTGCCTCCGAATAGCCATCGCGGAGGATTGCTCGGGATGTCTGCTGTCCTAGCCATCTCATCGCATCCCCAACGCACCAGCCCCGTGCTCCGCGGCAAGTGGATTCTGGATTCGATTCTCGGAACGCCGCCTCCGCCTCCGCCGCCCAACGTTCCCGCGCTTGAAGCGTCTGTGGGCCCAACGCCCCACACCGTCCGCGAACTGTTGACGCAGCATCGCGCCAACCCCGTTTGCGCCAGTTGTCACAGCCGCATCGATCCGCTTGGGTTCGCTCTCGAAAACTATGACGCGATCGGCCAGTGGCGCACCCAGGATTCGGGCAAGCCGGTCGATACCCAAGGCGAGTTGCCCGACGGCACTAAATTCGAAGGGCCGGAACCACTCAAGGTCGTCTTGCTGGAGAAAAAGCAATTGTTTATTCGCAATCTGACCAACAAAATGTTGGGCTACGCTTTGGGCCGCGGGTTGACGTTGAAAGATTCGTGTGTTGTCGATGGCATCGTTACTGAAGTTGAAAAGAACAATTACACCGCCCATTCGCTTATCAATGCGGTGGTGATGAGCATGCCGTTTCGTTATCAAAGCGGCGTCGTCCCGTTGCGAACGAAGAGGTAGGATAATCGAAGTAATGCGAGATTTGAAGCTCTCCAGACGAACGCTGTTGCGCGGGGCCGGAGTCGCGATCGGTTTGCCGTGGCTGGAGGCGATGGTTCCGTCGTCCGCCAGTGCCGCAACCGCTGCAGCAACAGCCGCGCCAGTCCGCATGGCCGTGCTTTACATGCCCAACGGTGTGAACACCAGCATGTGGACTCCCGAGGGTCAAGGCCGCAACTTCACACTCTCTCCAACGCTCGCCCCGCTGCAGGATTTGAGAGATGACATCCTCGTCGTCAGCAATCTTTGGAACGCCGGCGCGAATACCGGCGACGGGCACTACGTTAAAGAGTCCAGCATCCTCACCTGCACGACCATTAGCAAGACGCTTGGCGTTGACCTCAATATGCACGGCATATCGATGGATCAGCTTGCCGCCCAGCGCGTTGGAGATCGGACGCCGCTGCCGTCTCTCGAACTCGGTATTGAGCCCGAGTCCACTGGCGTCGATGGCAACGTCGGCTATACGCGCGTTTATGGTTGCCACATCGCCTGGAGCAGTCCGACCACTCCGCTGGCGAGAGAGATCAATCCGCAATCCGTCTATGAACGTCTGTTTCGCGCGTCGCATCCCCAAGCGAAATCGGCCAAGCAGGATACTTTGCTGCTTGATCGAGTTCTGGGGCAATCCAAGAAATTGAAATTGCAGCTCGGTGCCACTGATCGCGTCCGAATCGATGAGTATCTCGATATTGTTCGTTCGCTCGAAGCGCGTATCGAGCGCGCGAGCGATTCCACGAAATCCGTCTGGAGGCCGCGCGCCTCGGTCGATTCCGTTCCGAAGCCTACTGACGCGCCGAAAGATCACGCCGAGCATGTTCGATTGATGCTCGACATGATCGCGCTGGCGTTTCAGAGCGACTCGACGCGGATCGCCACTTTCATGTTCGGCAACGCCGTGAGCGGCCAGAATTTCCGATTTCTCGAAGGCGTCTCGGACACTCACCACGAGGTCTCGCATCATTCCAAGAATCCGGAGAAGCTGCAGCAGTATTATCTGATCAATCGCTGGCATATCGAGCAGTACGCCTACCTTCTTCGCAAACTGCGCGACATGAAAGAAGGCGAGAAGACGGTGCTCGACAATTCGATGATCCTGTTCGCCTCCGCATTAAGCGACGGAAATTCTCACGATCCACACAAGCTTCCGTTGGTGATAGGAGGGCGTGGTGGCGGCCGCATCGCGACCGGGCAGCACCTGGTACACACGGAAGATACCGCTGCTGCGAACCTGTATGTATCCATGCTGGATGCGTTTGGAACGCCAGTGGATCGTTTCGCCGACAGCACCGGGAAGCTGGCGGGCGTGCTGGTTTAGTGCTCCAAATTTTTCGCTGTTAACCCAATTCGACTCGGTTTACCCCCCGGTCGTCAGCCGTCTAAGTCTATTGAACCGCCCCAGCCCCACGTTCCGCCACGAACTTCGCCCACTTCTCGGCCTTCACCGGATCCGCCGGGACGCCGCCCACACCTCGATACACCATCGACGCATTCGTCGCCGCTAAGATATGTCCGTGCTCGGCCGCTTGACTCCACCATTTCGCGGCTTCCGCGTAATTCTGTTGCACGCCCTTGCCGTTCGCGTACATCATCCCCACCGCAGCCGCAGCGGGGACGTAGCCTTTCTCGGCGGCGTCCAACGTATATTTGAACGCCGTTGCCGGATCCTTGCGACTCGCCTTGCCTTTGCAAAAGAGCTCAACCGGCTCTTGCATCTTCGCGCCGCTTTCACAGACTTCGTAGTCCTTCGAATACCCCGCGGCTTTAGTCGAGATCTGGTCTAGCCACGCCGCCCAGCCTCCATTCGGCGTCTTCTGTTCAGGCCTATCCAAATCGCCGTGATAGTCACCGTCCCGAATCAGTGCGAGCGTGTTCGCCGCCATCACGCGCAGTTCCTCGTCTTTATCATCAAGCAACATTACCAGCGCTTTGAACAGCGGCGGATCTTGCCGCACTCCCTTGATCTGAAACCGAACTGCACGATTAATCGCATCGACGGCATCAACACGATCGTTCGGATCAACGGCCTTCGCGGGATTTGTAGCCAGCTCAATGAGCGCGTGCTGCGCTGCGTCCGATCGCCAGTTCGCGTGAACACCGAGCGCCCGTATTGCAGCGCTCCGCACCTTGGCCGATGAATCTGTCGCACTCTTCCCGAGAGACATCATCGTAGTTTCATCGAATGTCGCGTGGGCGCAAGTCTCGGCGGCGGCGGCACGCACGTCCGCACTTTCGGATGCAAGCAACTTCTGAACGACCGCACCAGCCGGCACGCCCCCTACCAGCGCCAGATCCGGGAAGTAACCAGCCCTCACAGCGGACCGCTCGAGCAATTTCAACTCCTCCGGCGACGGCGGAATATTCTTATTGCGCAAACTCGTTGCCCAAGCAATCGAATCGCGATTACTCGGCGGATGATAAGTCCTTGCACCCAGATCGTCGAACTCGCGATAGATCACGTGATACCCTTTCGCACTCACTCGCGAGTAGGCATCGCGCACGGTCGTAAGGTGGTACGACAAATCGCGGAGCCCTAGCACCATATAAAACTCCGGCGCGCTGCCCAGCGGGTCGACCGGCTCCTTCAACTCCGACGGCATCCGCCACCAGCCCCAGCTATATGTGATGCCGGCCGTGACGATTTCGGGATGCAACATCGCGAACTCGCCCGAAATTTTGCCGCCTTCGCCCTTGCCGTACATATACACCCGCCGCGGATTAATCGGATACGTTTTCTTCGCCCATGCGATCAGCTTCGTGATCGGCTCGTCGTCAATCGCGCCAAACTTTCGCTCTTGCGGATGACCCGCCAGCAGCACATAACCATCGATCGTCCCCAAAGCTTTGAGCGCCTCGCGCACGGGAAGAATTTCGTCGCCAGTGGGCCTGTCGTGCTCTTGAAAGCACAGAATGAGCCCTACCTGTTTTGCCGGGTCGCTCGTCCCCGCCGCTGCAATATTCTCAGGTGCCTCCACGGCGTAGCGGATAATCATCTTCCCGCTTTCGTCTTTGAGATCGTGCTCCGCTGGTGTCGCGCCCATCAGCGGCGCAACGAAAGCAACCGCGACGCCAACCACTATAAAAATATTCCGCATGGCTTTACGCCATCAATCCGGGAACAAGTTCGCCATGCACATCCGTCAATCGAAAATCACGGCCTTGAAAGCGATAGGTGAGTTTCTTATGATCGAATCCCAGCAAGTGCAGCAGCGTAGCATGGAGATCGTGCACGTGAACACTATCCTTCACCACATTAAATCCGAGCGGGTCCGTCTCGCCGAGCGTTATACCCGGCTTTATCCCGCCACCTGCCATCCACATGGTGAACGCATTCGGATGATGATCGCGCCCGTCGTTGCCGCCCTGCACCATCGGCGTACGCCCGAACTCCCCGCCCCAAATCACCAGCGTATCCTTCAACAAACCACGCTGCTTCAGGTCCTGAATTAGGGCCGCGCACGCTTTATCCGTATCGAGGCAATTCTGCGTGATGTCTTTCACCAACGCGCTGTGCTGATCCCATGCCTCGTGGTACAACTGCACGAAGCGCACCCCGCGTTCCACCAATCGCCGCGCCAGCAAACAGCTATTGGCGAACGATGGTTTGCCCGGCTCCGCGCCATACATCTCCAGAATATTCTTGGGCTCCTTCGTTAAGTCCATCAACTCGGGCGCGCTGCTTTGCATCCGAAACGCCATCTCGAAAGAATTGATTCGGGTTGCGATTTCCGGATCGCCTGTGGCCTCGAGCCGCATCTGGTTTAGGCTGCGAATCGAGTCAAGCGAATCGCGCTGAAGCTCTTTATCGACGCCGGAAGGATTCGAAAGATAAAGCACCGGGTCGCCGCTTCCCCGGAACTGCACGCCCTGATACACCGTTGGAAGAAATCCGCTGCCCCAACACGAATTGCCGCCGCTTGGACCTTTCTTTCCTGAACTGCTGACCACGAACGCTGGCAGATCCTGCGATTCGCTGCCCAACCCGTACGTGACCCACGCGCCCATGCTAGGACGCCCGAACTGTTGCGATCCCGTGTTCATCAGGATCTGCGCCGGAGCGTGGTTGAAAGCATCCGTGTTCATGGATTTCACGATGGCGATGTCGTCCACCACTGTCGCTAAATGCGGCAGTAGTTCAGAAAGCTCAGCCCCGCTCTGGCCGTACCGCGCGAATTTGAACTTGGGTCCAAGCAGCGTCGAGTTCGGATTGATGAAGGCCGCGCGATAACCTTTCAACAGCTCAGCCGGCGGAAGCTTACCGTCGAACTTCGCAAGCTCAGGCTTGTTGTCGAACAGTTCCAAATGACTCGGCGCGCCTGCCATGAATAGATAGATGACGTTCTTCGCCTTGGGCGCGAAATGAGGCTGCTTGGGAGCGAGCGGCCCCGAAGGAGAGGCGCCAACAGTCGCGGCCATAGCATTGTTGCCTAACAGTTGATTCAACGCGACCGCACCCAATCCCACCCCGCACTGTTCAAAAAACCAGCGCCGGCTTACAACTTTGGGGTCCAGCCCTCGATACTGATCGTCCTGGCAATTCATGGCTATTCCTTCGTGATCGTTTCATCCAAATTAAGTAGCACGCGAGAGACGGCAGTCCACGCCGCCAGTTGCGCCGGAGTAGTTCCCGCCGGTACTGCCGGCGGCCGCGTCGCATCATTCGCCGCCAGTTCCCAAGGATTCCCCGTTCCGTTTGCGAACTTCAGCGTCTGCTTGTTCAACAGGGAAAGCAACTCCGTGCTCTCGCGCTCCGTCGGCTTTCGCGAAAGACAGCGCTGTACCGCGTATGTGACGCGCTGCGCATCCGTCTTCCCGCCTTCGCGAATCGTTCGCAGCGCAAGCGCTCGCGCCGATTCCAAAAACAGCGGCTCATTTAACGTCGTCAACGCTTGCAGCGGCGTGTTCGACCGGCTGCGCCGCACGCATGACACATCGCCGTTCGGAGAATCGAAAACCTGCAGCATTGGGTACGGAATCGATCGATACCGAAACGTATACAACGCGCGCCGGTAGCGTTTCGCGCCTTTCGCTTCCGTCCAAATCTTCGGTCCATAACTCGCGGGAGGCTGGAAAAGAAATTCTGGCGCCGGCGCAAAGATGCTCGGCCCGCCGACTTCGGGATTTAACAATCCACTCGCCGAGAGCGCAATATCGCGCACGATTTCCGCATCCACGCGGAACCGAGATCCCCTCGCCAGCAAACGATTATACGGATCACGCGCGTACATCTCGGGCGTAATCCGCGACGATTCCTTGTAAACGGCGGAGGTCACAATCAGCCGGTGTATCGCCTTCATGCTCCAATTGCGATCCATGAATTCGACCGCGAGCCAGTCGAGTAGTTCGGGATGAGAAGGCGTTTCGCTCTGTTTGCCCAGGTCTTCGGTGGTGCTCACCAGGCCCATGCCGAAATAGTTCTGCCACGTCCTGTTCACGAGTGAACGCGCCGTCGTAGGCGAATTCCGGTCCACCAGCCAACGCGCGAACGTTAGCCGGTTAACGGGTTCATCTTTTGGCAGAGGGTGCAGAAATGCCGGTACGCCGGGCGTCACGCTCTTCCCTGGCCGAAGAAAATCTCCGCGTCCCAATATATGCGTCTCGCGAGGTGTCTCGCGCTCAGCCAGAATCAGTTGCGAAGATCCTTCCGGATGCTCGCGCCAAAGCGCCACGATTTGCTCGTTTGCTTCCGCCCATTCCGGCACCGTTGTGCGCCAGTATGCAAAGACTGCCTGCTCTTGCGCCTGGCTGCGCTTATCCGAAGCGATAGAAAGTATCTCGCGCACCTTGGCCGGCAGCGGGTCCGCCACCGCATCTGGCTGCGTTGTAATCGAAAGACGAAATCGCCCTAAATTGCAATTCTGGTTGTCATCACTGTTCCACCCGCCATGCTTCTGACTAACATGGAAAGTAAGTGTCGTCCCGCCCACGTTGGACACCGGAGCCGCCGCCGTGAACACCGCTTTACGCGGCTGATTGCGGAGTCCTGGCCCGGCGTCAAATCCCCACGCAGTTTCTTCCTTTCCGTCGATCGCGAATTCAATCGGGCCGGTAACGCGCTTCTTATCGGTCTTATCGTAGAAGATCGCATCGAGCGGCTTTTCAGGCAAATTGATATCCGCCGTGGCCTTCGCGAATTTGATCTTGACAGGCTTTTCCTTCGATCCTACTGGCGCCGCTTCCACTTCAAATTCCGTGAGCGCCCCCGTCCCTTTGATCGACCGTCCCGGCCCGCCGAGGGGCAAATCCGGATCGTTCAACAACTCCAGCCGGAACGCTGTTATGTTCTGGACGCCCGTGTCCACAGTGAGCTTCAGGTTATGCTTCGTCGGCGCATAGCCCAAACCCAGCAGAGACCCGTCCGGCTGCGCCGAGTATCTCTCACCGCCTGTCGAAATGTCGTCTACGGTCGGTCGCAACACCATCCATTCAGGCTGGCCAGCGCTCGCTTCGCCCTCCCATAAGGCCATGCGCTGTTGCCAGTCCGGCATGCGGTGTTGCATGGATGCTTCAATCTCTTTGGTCCGACGGAATATCTCCGCCCGTTTCATTTGCTCGGCCGGACTGTACACCGCCACGTTGCCCTCATGCGAATCGTTGAGGAACGCGAACATGCGGTAATATTCTTCCTGCTTCAGCGGATCGAACTTGTGGTTGTGACATTGCGCGCACTGAATGGTCACGCCGAGCACGCTCTTGCCGATCACGTCCATGCGGTCAAACATCGCTTCCATTCGGAACTGCTCGGGGTCCACGCCGCCCTCTTCGTTGATCATCGAATTACGCAGAAATCCGGTCGCCACCTTCTGGTCTTGGGTTGCGTTAGGAAGCAGATCGCCTGCGACCTGTTCGATCACGAAGCGGTCATAAGGCATATCGCGATTCATCGCCTGAATCACCCAGTCGCGATAGAACCAGACCTGCCGCGACTTATCCTTTTCGTATCCATCGGAATCGGCGTAACGCGCGGCATCCAGCCACACGCGCCCCCACCGCTCTCCGTAATGCGGCGACTGCAGCAGCCGGTCCACCTGTTTCTCGTAAGCGCCGCGACTCTTGTCTTTTAGAAACGCCTCAGTCTCTTCCGGCGTCGGCGGCAGACCAATCAAATCCAGACTCAGCCTCCGAAGCAGCGTGGCCTTATCCGCCTCGGGAGCCGGCCTCAGCTTTTCTTGTTCCAAACGCGCCAGGATAAACCTGTCAATCGGATTCGTGGACCACTTCGTGTTGCTCACGGAAGGCAGCTCTGGTCGCGTGGGCGCAACGTACGCCCAATGTTTCTTCGCTTCGGCGCTCTTCGCAATCGGACCATCAGGCCAAGACGCGCCCTGGTCGATCCACTGCCGAATTAGCGTAATCTCAGAACCGTCTAGCGGCTTGGCGCCCATCGGCATACGCGTCTGATCGGACGTCGCGGTGATGCGCAGAAACAGCGCGCTCTCAGCCGCCTTACCCGCGTTGATCTCTTTCGCGGCGACCGACTTCGAATCCAGACGCAGTCCGCCCATTTGCATCTTCTCGCCGTGGCACGAATAGCACGATTTTTCAAAGATCGGCTGGATCTCCTTAACGAAATCGACTTCGGCCGCCGCGATCCGTGCCGATCCAATTGCCGCAACAGCAATTGAGGCGCAATGCAAAACTCTGAGAAACTTCATGGCTTCGCTGCTGGCTATCCTTCTCGCCAACCATGATACATCGTTCGTGAATGGTCAAAGAGGTCCAGGTCCGCGGGCTCTATTCGCTCATAGCCTGGTGCCTGAAACTAATGATCGTTTGAACTGCGGCACGCGTGAAGTCTAAGCCAGCAACTGTTTGGTGACGTCACCCGACACATCCGTCAGACGGAAATCGCGCCCTTGAAAGCGATACGTTAAGCGCTTGTGGTCCACTCCCAGACAATGCAGAATCGTCGCTTGCAGATCGTGCACATGCATCGGATCGCGAACGATGTTGTAGCAGAAGTCGTCCGTTTCCCCCATCGTGATGCCACCCTTTATGCCGCCGCCCGCCATCCACATGGTGAAGCATCGCGGATGATGATCGCGCCCATAGCTCGTCTGCGTGAGCTTGCCCTGGCAATAAACCGTGCGTCCGAATTCGCCGCCCCAAACCACTAACGTTTCATCTAGCAGTCCGCGCTGTTTCAGATCCTGAATCAATGCCGCCGAGGGCTGATCCACGCTCTGGCATTGCAGCGCCAGATCGCGCGGCAGATCGTTGTGCTGATCCCAGCCGCGCTTATAAAGCTGGATGAATCGCACGTTGCGCTCGGCAAGCTTTCTTGCCAGCAAGCAGTTTGCGGCGTATGTCCCCGGCTTTCGCGAATCGGGACCATATAGCTTAAACGTGCTCTCCGGCTCTTTCGACAAATCCATCAAATCCGGCACCGACGTCTGCATCTTGTAAGCCATCTCATACTGCGAAATGCGCGTCTCGATCTCGGGATCGCCGAACTGCTGCAGCCGCATCTTATTCAATTCGGCCATCGCGTCCAACATGCGACGACGCGTGGTTCGGTCAATGCCGTCTGGATCGGAAAGAAACAGCACGGGGTCGCCGCTGGATCGAAAGTTCACTCCCTGATATTTCGACGGCAGAAAGCCATTCCCCCATAGCCGCGAAAATAAAGGTTGATCCGTGTTCAGTCCGCTCTGCTGCGAGATCAGAACCACGAAGGATGGCAGTTCCTGATTCTGGCTGCCCAGTCCATAACTCACCCACGACCCCATGCTCGGCCGCCCCGGTTGCTGGCTGCCGCTCTGAATAAATGTAATCGCGGGATCGTGATTGATGGCGTCCGTATTTATAGTTTTGATAATCGCAATATCATCGACAATCTTCCCGTGATGCGGCAGCAGTTCGCTCAACCAAGTGCCGCTCTGTCCATACTGCTTGAAATCGAAAACGGATGACGCCAGAGGCAGCGAACTCTGGCTTGACGTCATGCCGGTGATGCGCTGGCCCATGCGCACCGAAGCGGGAAGCTCTTCGCCTTGCAACTTCTTGAGCCCAGGCTTGTAGTCGAACAAATCCATCTGCGAAGGCCCCCCCGACTGATGCAGAAAGATCACGCGCTTGGCCTTCGGCGCAAAATGCGGCAGCCCGGGCAGCGCGCCGCTGACCGCCGGATTTGTTACACCGAATGCGTCCGGAGCTATGATTGACGCCAGCGCCGCTGTCCCAATCCCGATGCTGCCAAGCCCGAAAAAATGTCGCCGCGTAAGCGACAGGCGCAGTTCTTGTTCGATATTCATCTCTATTCCTTGGTTAGGGTTTCATCCAGGTTCAGGATCGTGCTGGCTACCGTCGTCCACGCAGCCAGGTCTCCGGGATTCAATTTCGGATCGGCCTTGGAATCGCCCACGGCCAACAACTTCGACGCCGCTTCCGGATGGTGTTTGTACTCCGCAAATTCCCTCGCCGCGAGCTCTTGCAGCACCTTTTCCTCTTGAGCCGATGGCTTGCGCAATGTCGCCAATTCGAATCCATAGGC
The DNA here is from genome assembly GCA_025358575.1 of Terriglobia bacterium. GTDB lineage: Bacteria > Acidobacteriota > Terriglobia > Bryobacterales > Bryobacteraceae > JANYJA01. The sequence continues at coordinate 18,832 of JANYJA010000001.1, read as the reverse complement.
GATGCGTTTCTCAGTGGTCTTGGGAGCTTCTGTCAGCATCCGCTGGGCCAGCGCGCGCGCAGCCTCAACGAAGGTGGGATCGTTCAGCGATACCAGCGCCTGCAGGGGCGTGTTGGTTAGCAGTCTGCGCGCACTGCACTTCTCCTTGTCCGGCGAATCGAAAGTGATAAGCGCGGGTGGCGGGCTGGTGCGTTTCCAGAAAGTGTACATGGTGCGCCGATACAAATCATCGCCTTTCCCCTGCACATAATTCTGCTCCGAAAACCCGTCACCAAACGAAAGCTCCTCCCAAAGCCCTTTCGGCTGATACGGCTTTACGCTCGGTCCGCCGACATGATCTTTATATAAACCGGAAACTGACAGCGCATTATCGCGTACCATCTCCGCTGGCAAACGGAATCGAGGTCCACGCGCCAGCAGCCGGTTCTCGGGATCTTTCTCCAACAGCTCCGGCGTCACGCGCGACGATTGCCGGTAAGCCGCCGACGTTACCATCAATCGCTGCATCGCGCGAATATCCCAGCCACTCCGAACAAATTCGGTAGCCAGCCAGTCCAGTAACTCTGGATTCACCGGCTCTTCCCCCTGGGCTCCGAAATCTTGGGTGGTCTTCACAATTCCGAATCCGAAATACATCTGCCAGTACCGATTCACGGCCACGCGCGAGGTCAAAGGGTGATTCGGATTCACCAGCCACTTCGCCAGCGCCAGCCGGTTTGAAGCTTCCCCCGCGGGCAGCGGAGGCAGCACGCCCGGCACACCCGGCGTCACGATTTCGCCGCGATTGCGATAGTCCCCGCGCCCCAGAATCGCGGTCTCGCGCGGCTTCTCCATCTCCGCCATCACCATCGTGGTTGGAATCGCAGCCACCAGTTCCTTCTCTGACGACCGAAGCTTCACGAGTTCCGCGTAAGCTCGGCGGTCGTCTTCGGGAGCGTCATAAGTCAGATAGAAGTTCCGCAGCGCCGCTTTCTGCTCTTTGTTGCGCTTGTCGGGCAGCGCGAGCAGCAGTCCGCGTAACGGCTCTTCGTGTTCCAATTGCGCGATCTCGCTCGCGCTCAACACGCGGCTGTAAATGCGGAAGTCGGCCAGTTTGCCCCGAAATGGTTTGCCGATCGTCTTGTCGCCCTCTTCCAGCGGCGCGGCATTCGCCCAGGAACCATGCAGACTGCTCTTCACCACCTCAACGTCTGCGGCCTTGCCATCCACGAAGAGATGCGCACCGGCAACATCATGGGTAAGAGCCACGTGGTGCCAAACGCGCGGGTCCAGGTGGTCTTTCGTGCGCAACTCCAGCGTATCATCCGGCCACTTGTTGCTGAAGCGAACATGAAGCTGCGGCGCGAAAACCTGAATGTCGATCAGTTGGAAATCGTCGAAGAACAATTCCATTCCCTGTCTGGTCCCAGGGTCAGAAATTTTCTCGATCACCGTCATCGGCTTATTGCCCCCGATGTGCATCCACGCCACTAGCGAAAACGCCGGTCCTGAATCGAAATTGCCTGCATCTCCGAATGAGACCTGCGTGTCGCCGTCGAACTCCGCCGCGCGCCCCACTTCGCTCGCGCCGAACGTCAAATCACCTTGAAGGGTCCGCGCGTGCCGGTAATTGCCGGAAATATCCGAAAGGCTCCCGTCCAGCCTGTAATGCGCTGCCAGTCCCTGCCTCGACACCTCGGCTATTGCGGCCAGCCGCTTCGCTTCCCAAGCCAATTCCATCGGCCCGACACGCTCTTCCGCCAGCGTCTTCTCATGCGCTTTAATACTCGCTGTCAGCTCATCCTGGCGCTGCTTCTGCTCGCCCGAAGGCAGCGACAGAAAAGGCTCGGCATTCCCGCGCTGTCCGTCCAACCCCTTCTCCGAAATGCTATTGAAGAAAGCGTAAAAGCGATAGAAATCTTTCTGCGAAATGGGGTCGAACTTGTGATCGTGACACCGCGCGCATCCCATCGTCAGCCCCAGCCACGTGATCGACGTCGTCTCCAATCGATCAATCACGTACTCGTTTTGGTACTCCTCGGGAATCGCGCCGCCCTCGAAGTTGATCATGTGATTGCGATTGAACCCGGTCGCGATCTTTTGGTCCTGCGTTGCGTTCGGCAGCAAGTCCCCCGCCAGTTGCTCGATGGTGAACTGGTCGTAAGGCTTATTGTTATTGAACGCTTCGATCACCCAATCGCGCCAGCGCCACATGCTGCGACCGCTGTCGATGTGGTAGCCATGAGTGTCCGCGTAACGCGCCAGATCCAGCCACTGCATCGCCATGCGTTCGCCATAATGCGGCGATTTCAGCAGCCGGTCGACTTGCTTTTCATAAGCATTCGCAGATTGATCCGTTTCGAAAGCGGCAACTTCCGCGGGCGTCGGTGGCAAGCCCGTGAGATCGAAGGAAACGCGGCGCAGGAGCGTCGAGCGATTCGCCTCAGGGGACGGCTTCAGTTTTTCTTTGTCCAAACGCGCCAGGATGAACCGGTCGATATCATTCCGCGCCCAAGCGGCATTGCTAACCGGCGGCAATTCAGGCCTCTTCGGTGCCGCGAATGACCAGTGCTCTTTATAATTTGCGCCTTCGTCAATCCATTGTCGAATCGCCGCAATCTTTTTGGGATCGAGAGGTTTCTTGCCTGAATATTCCGGCGGCATCCGCAACGCCCCGGCATCCGAGACGCGCGCAAACAGGCGGCTCTTAGCGGCATCGCCCGCGATCACAACCGGCGCTTTGCCTCGCATCTCGAACAAACCTTCCTTCGAATCGAGGCGCAGTTTAGCCTTTCGCTGCTTTTCATCCGGCCCGTGGCAAGAGAAGCAATTCTCCGAGAAAATGGGACGGATTTCGCGGTCGAAATCGACTTTACGCTCAGCGGATTTCGTCTGCGAAATACCGGCAGGCACAAAGAATATGGCACACGTGGCAAGAACTACCGCGGCAGAGCGCTTCAAAATGCTGGGCCTCCAGGGAATAAATACTATGATATCGCCGTCCGTCTCAGCGCACGGGCGCGGGAAGATACTGGCGTATAAAATTCGCGGCTAGCACGAAACCCCGTTTCCGCGAAGCCGCCAATTCATCATTCTTGTCCCCGCCCGGCTCATCGTAAAAATCGTCTTCATGCTCCACCGACACCGCGCCGTCATAGCGCGCCTCCAGCAGCACGTTGAACAGCTTTGGCCACGCCACCGACCCCTGCCCTGGAATGCGATAACGCCACCAGTGATTGCCATGAATCCCGACCTGCTGCAAAACCGGTTGAATGATCTCCGTGTCTTTCGCGTGAAAGCCATAAATGCGGTCGCGGAAATCCCACGCCGCCTTCACCGGATCGATGAACTGGCGCACTAGATGCGACGGATCGAACTCGAGTCCAACCTGTTTACTTGGGACCCGGTCTAGCACTTTCTTCCAAGTAGCCGGAACGGTGGCGAAATTCTCTTCGTGTGGATAGTTCTCCCAGCCCATCCGAAGATTCAGCTTCTCGCACACCGGCGCGTACTGTTCGTTCAACACGTCGACGAACGCCTTCACCTGTTCGTCGAGCGGCGCCCCCGGCATTCCACCACTGAGAGTGCCCACAAAAGTGCATCCGAGGCGGTGACCCAGTTCGAGACAGCGCAAGAACTCCGCATTATTCTCGCGCCGCTTCCGCTGATCTTTATCGATGTGGTTGATCCACCCTGCCTCGATACTGAGAATCCGGACGCCCGCTTGCTTGGCCGTCGCCAGCACCTTCTCGATGTCCGAATCGGAAAGCTTCTGAGGTCCGAACGCGTCGCTGATAACGATTTCGACGCACTCATATCCCGCCTTTCCGGCGAACGCCAAACGCTGCGGCGAATAGCGCGTAATCATCGACAGCTTTGGATATCCCTCATCCCGATTCTTCGCCGACGCCGTTTGCGCCGATAGACGGCTCCCTGCCGCCGTGGCCGCCACTGCTCCGCCTGCCTGCAACAACTGTCTTCGATTCATCACGACGCCATCATATCCCGCTGCGTGCTAAGACGGCACGCTTCCGCAATCTTTGAATGAGCGTCGTTCGCCCCGGGATTCATCGGAGATGTCAGTCGGTGTTTCCCGCCTTTATGCTATTTTGATTCCAATTCGATAGCTGCTGGCCTGGCTCTCGACGTTCTGTTCCGGAATAACTAAAATAGGACACTATGAAAATTAAAGTATGGAAGTCCACTGGCTTGGTTCTTGCAGCCAATCTAAGTCTTGTCTGCGGACTTCAAGCGGCTGAGATCGGAAAATCGCTATATGTGCGTTTAGGAGGACAGTCTGCTATTCAGGCCGTAGCGAGCGATCTTGTTGATCGGATCTTGCTGGACGATCGTGTGAATAACTGGTTCGCCCAGGCCGCTGCGAGCTCTGCTAACGCCGCGGCCTACAAGTCCAAACTGTCCGACTTCATCTGCCAGAATACCGGGGGTCCGTGTAACTACACCGGTCGCGATATGGTCGCCGCTCACAAAGGGCGGGCCGTGACGAGCGAGGCGTTTGACGCCGTCGTGCAAGACCTTATTGCCGTGCTCGACAACCTTGAAGTGCCCTCGAAAGAGAAACGACAATTGCTCGAAATATTGGGGCCATTAAAGGCCTCGATTGTGCAAAAGTGATCGAAATCGGTCCAGAGATCGGCGGGAGGGCGCGCCTCGTCTTCACGGTGACGCGCCGTTATGAATGGAATGAAGATCGGCTCACTGCCCGCCAGTCGCCGAATGGACATCGATGAAACTTCGCGGCACAATCGAAAAATCTTCGTAGTGATACGGAAGGTGATCCGCTTCTTCACCAAGATTTCTCGGTTCGTGATGGTGACGCACCACAACCCACAGCACGATGTCGTCGCCGGTTGTAGCGGGATGCAGTGGCCCCACTGCATAACTGGTGGTGAGCTCTTCGTCCGTGCATGCGGCCCCAACGTTTTCACCAAACTGGAAACCGTCACCGCGATAGATGGTCGCCCAAACGTCTCCAGTTGAGTATTTATCCGGGCCGGCCATACGCGGCAGTTCAATCTCGTAAGCCCGGAATTGCTTAAGGTTGTTCTGAGAAGTGGTGCTTCGGACGCGCCACTTCCGCGCTCTCGCGATGTCGTGAAGCTGCTTGCCCTGCGCGCTAAGCGCGGTCCACTTATCGCCAGCAGCGCTGAAATTGTTGTGATCGAATTCCTCGCATACGTCATGCGGATACTGCCCGTCGATATCGAGATCGATCCGGAAGTACATGCTGTGGATATGCGCCACGCTGGGCTTATTTGGATTCAGATGACCGCCCATCGCAACGCTCGGATGGATATCGCCATCGCTCGTAAATTCCCAGCGATGAACGTATTGATACCAGCCGCACTGAAATTTTGCGGTGATTACGAGGGTTGCCGGGTCGAAGTCGCCTGCGGGCGTGGTGGTCACGACCACTGCATCGGTATCGGCGCCCGCGATATAAGGCCCCGGATTCTTCCAGGGAGCAAAGCTGTTCGGGGCACCGTGCTTTAACGTTGTGAACGGAGCACCGCCGCACTGTGCGTCAACTCCGTCTTTGTAAGTCGGACTTCCGCCGTGATAGGGAACAATCGCGAAGGGCTGGCTTCCGCGCCACATCACGCGATGCCCCTGAAAATCGGCCCACCAGATTTCAAGCCCGCCGCCGGAGAAAACCGGAATTCTCCAATACACCGACCATCCCGCTCCGGTCTCATGATGAAAATCTCCAAATGTCGCCATGGCTTAGTCCCTCTCTCCCGTTTCAAAATTTTCCACGTGGACCAGCTTCAGGTCGGAGAGGTCCACCACCGCTTCCGCCAGAATGCGGATGTCACGTGCCGATTCAGAAATCGCATACCGTAATCCGATTTCGCGGTCTTTGCGTTCCGCCGACCGGTGGGGTGAGAATGCGCTGACAAAAACATCGTCGTTTTCGAGAATGCGAGCGAGACGCTCGTCGGCTTGAGCGAGATCTTGGGCTTCCTCAATCTCTTCGGGAATGGGAGCGGGTTGGAACCCGTCCAGGTCCGACACCTTGATGACCCTTCCGTCCGCGGTTAGCACTTCAATCACGCGCCGCTGCGTGTAATCGACTACCAACACTGCTATCTGACGTTTGGGTGCCGCGGAATGCGCGGGCTTTTCGACGCGCAACTCGACGCCCAAGATTCTGTGCCGTTTAGAAAGTTCCGTCGCAAGCTGCTTAGTTGCCGCTTCCCTGGCAGCGTGCGCCTCTTTATCTTTCAGCGGAGCGATCGCGGCTTCGAGCGCCTTGGTCGCCTCCGACATTTCAGTTTTCTTCACTGCGTCCTCCTTGTTCAGTCAACCGATCACGCGGTCGCTGAACATGAGTAGTGACGCGAATGCTTGTTCCGTTTCACCAGACGAATCTCCGCCTAACACCAATAATTCCGATCCAGACTCCGGTACTGCACCGCTTCCGCCACGTGCTTGGCCGAGACCCCCGCCGAGTGATCCAAGTCCGCGATGGTCCGCGCCACCTTCAGAATCCGGTCATGCGCCCGCGCCGAGAGACTCATCTTACGCACCGCCATTTCGAGCGTACGTTCCCCCGTGTCGTCGAGCACGCAAATTTGCCGTATTTGCCGAGAAGGCATCCGGGAGTTATAAAACCCGCGCGCATTCTGCACTATCCGCGCCTCATCCACCCGCCGGCGGATGTCTGCCGAGGTCTCGCTTACGTGGTTTCCACGCAGCTCTTTATAAGGAACGGCCGGCACCTCAATATTGATGTCAATCCGGTCCAGCAGCGGACCGCTGATCTTTCCCAAGTAGCGCTGAATAATTCCCGGCGTGCACCGGCACTCGCGCGTCGCATCGCCATAAAATCCGCATGGGCACGGGTTCATCGCCGCCACCAGCATGAAATTCGCCGGGAAATTCAGCGTCATATTTGACCGCGCTATGGTAACCGAAAGCTCCTCCAACGGCTGCCTCAACAGTTCCAACACGTTGCGCGGAAACTCCGGGAATTCATCCAGAAAGAGCAGACCATTGTGAGCCAGACTCACCTCGCCCGGACGAGGTGATCCCACACCACCCCCAATCAACCCCGCATCGGAGATGGTGTGATGCGGTGCTCGAAAGGGCCTCTGCTGCAGCAGCCCGCCGCCTGGCGTCAGCACCCCGGAAATACTGTGAATCTTCGTGGTCTCAATCGCCTCCGCAAAAGTGAGTACCGGGAGCACGCCCGCGAGCCGCTTGGCCAACATGGTCTTGCCCGAACCAGGAGGCCCAATCATCAGCACATTGTGTCCACCGGCCGCGGCCACCTGAAGCGCACGTTTCGCCGTGGTCTGCCCTCGAACATCCGCAAAATCGTGCAGCGCGTCTTCTCGCGCGGGCGTCAGGTGGGGTAGAGGCTCGGAATGAGCAAACTCCTCGGGGCGGTTCAATAGCGCCATCACTTCCGCCAGACTGCGAACGCCAAATACCTTTACATCTCGGACCACGGAAGCTTCCGCCGCGTTCTCAAAAGGCAGAATCAGATTCCGGATCCCCTGCTGTCGCGCACATACCGCGATCGACAGGGCGCCCCGAATTGGACGAATGGCTCCGTCCAGCGACAGCTCGCCAATTAGCAGATGTTCGTCAAGCCCCTTCAACGACCCCATTGCGCCCAGAATCCCCAGCGCCATTGGAAGGTCGAACCCCGCGCCTTCCTTGCGCACGTTGGCCGGAGCCAAATTGATGGTCACCGCTTTATTTGGATAGCCGAACCCTGAATTCATCAGAGCGGACTTAATCCGCTCCCGGCTTTCCCGCACCGCCGTGTCCGGCATTCCCACTAGCACGAAGTCTTTTGCCATCCCTGACTTATAAAGGTCTACCTCTACGTCAATCGGATGAGCGTCGATTCCGTATACTGCGGCAGTCCGGGTTTTGAAGAGGGGCATGGATAAATTAGTGCGAAATGTGAGAAAAATCTCTCTCTGAAGTCTGGAATGTGATATTCTCAACGCTTATCGTTCCCAAGGAGACGTTCTCGTGCGTATTAATACTTTCCCAGTTCTGATTCAACCACTAGCTAAAATCGGTGCCCTCGCTGTATTCACGCTGTTAACCCTGGCTTCCGGCCTCCATGCCAGTCCTTTCGCTTACGTAGTGTCGGCTTCCAACCAATTCGGGACCATTGATTTGACTTCGGGAACGTTTACTTCGATCGGAAACACCGACCGCACCTTGAACTCGCTGACGCTTTCTCCGGGTGGCATCCTTTACTCTCAGGATGGCTCGGGAACGCTGGTGACTCTGAACGCCACAACCGCCCAGATTACGCCTTTAGGCACCGGAGTCCCCGTGGCCGTAAACTTCCGCTCCGATGGCGCTCTCTTCGGTGAGAGTGCGACCACGCTCTATTCGGTTAATAGCTCGACTGGAGCCACCACTCCGGTCGGTGATTTCGGCACTAACTTTATTGGAGATGCCGCGGTTTTCAGCTCCACCAGCCAGCTTTATATGGTGGCTGCGACGGCCGCTACTACCTCCGGCCTATACACTGTAAACACCACGACCGGGGCGGCTACACTGATTGGGGATAACGGATTTCTCGTCTTTTCGATCTTTTTCTCCGGCAACACGCTCTATGGCTTCACGGCAGACCCGAACACAGGCTTTGGTCCCGGTCCAATCGTCACCCTAAACACGGCGACCGGCGCGGGCACTGTGGTCGGCCCTCAAGACGCCGCGCTTTCCACGGTTCTCGGTGCGGTGCCCTTTTCGGGGACGACGGCCGCGCCAGAGCCCGCCACTTTCGCGCTTGCGGGAATCGCCACTGCGTTCCTTTTTGTTGCACGCAAACGCCGCGCCTGAGCGGGGTTATACTGAGAGAGTTCTACCCGCTGGAGTGGCGGAACTGGCAGACGCACGGGACTCAAAATCCCGCATCGTTCACTCGGTATGTGGGTTCGACCCCCACCTCCAGCACCACCCGATTTAATACGCGCGCCGCGACGGTCTCAACACGCGAAGCGGGAGCGTGATGAGCGCGGTCACGATTTCCAGAATTCCGCCCACCGCAATCCCAATCAGTCGAAATGGCAGCAAAATCAACCAGACAATTGGATAGATCACCAGCGCGAAAAGCGCCAGCGGCCAGGACAGCACCAACAATAAGCACCAGAGAAGAAAAGCGGCCATCACCTTTTCCTACGCAGGTAATGTGCCAGTTGTTCCCAAGCTCCTACCCTAGCTGAATTTCTATATCGACCTGTAAACCCGGATGCGCGTTGTGCGCCGTAAGCTGCCCGTGGTGCAGCATCACCGCGCGTTGCGCGATGGCGAGTCCCAACCCCACGCCGCCCGTGGCACTGTCGCGCGATGGGTCGACGCGATAAAACGGCATGAAAATCTTGGGCAGCATCTCCTCCGGCACGCCCGGGCCGCGGTCGCGCACCGAGATGTTTGCGCTCCCATTGTGCTTCGTCAGTTCTACCTCCACGAGAGTCGCTTCCGGCGCGTAGCGAACCGCATTGCGGAGCACATTCTCAATCGCCCGCCGCAGCAACTCCGCGTCCCCGTGCAGCATCACAGGGGTCGAGGCTTCCACGTCGATTCTGCACGCGCGCGCCGCCGCCTCCAACTGGCAACTCGCGGCAACATCCTTCACCAACTCATCCAGCGAAAGCTCATTCAGGTTCCTCTCCGAAAGATCGCCCTCCGCCCGCGTGACCTGCACCAGCCCGCCGACAAGATCCGTGAGCCGGCAGATCTCTTTGCGCAGACGCGCCACGGCGGCATCTTGGTCGGACGCTGTCCGGATCAATTCCGTCGCGAAGCTGAGGCGTGCCAGCGGGGAACGCAATTCATGCGAGATATCCTGCAATAGCCGCCTTTCGGAAGTAAGTAGGATCTGTAGCCGCTCCGCCATTTGATTGAACGCGCGCGCCAAATCGCCAATCTCATCGTGACGCCGCACATTCACTCGCGCGTCTAAATCGCCTGCCCCGAACCGGTGGACGACGGCGGCCACTTGGCGCAATGGCGATGCAATATTCACCGCGAGCAGCCAGCTCAAACCCGCGACGGCCAACAGAATCGGCACGTAATACAGAAAACTCCAGGGATCGAACCGGGGCGGATGGAGTTTCACAAGCAATCGATATCGCGACCCTTGACCAGAATGCAAGACCAGGAAACCGTACTTTGTGCGGACCGGCATTTTCGCGGTTCCCACCGCGGCGAGCGCACTGGAAAGGTCTTCGCCCGAAAGCACATCGATACCTTTTGAGTCCGTTAAATAAAATTTCTCGCCGAAATGCCGCTCGATTGCATGAATATTGTCAGCCAGTTCTCGGTTCCCTCCCGTCTCATAAGCGTGCACCGCGGCTTCAAATTCAAATTCATGCACCCGGCGAAATGCTGAGCCGCCGTCGAATGCGCGCCACGATAGAAAACTCGTAACTCCGGCAAACGCGGCCAGCGAGAGCACCAAGGTCCCAAAAGACCAAAACAGAATCTTGGTGTAAACGGTCCTCATTTTTTCTGTCCCGACTCGGGCGAAAACAGATATCCCACGCCGCGAATCGCACGAATGCAACTGCGGCCTTCGCTCTCCAGTTTCCTGCGAAGATGGCTGATATGAACATCCAGCGTTCGCTCGAACGGCGTCGCCGGACGCTGATATAGGGCGGCGGTCAATTCATCACGCGAGACGACGCGCCCCGCCGACCGCGCCAAGTGATCCATGAGGTCGAATTCAATGGATGTCAGTTCGATCTCCCGTTCGCCTTGCCACACCTGCCGGGTTCGGGCGTCAAGCTTGAAGTCACCCGCGCTTACTTGCGCGGATTCCGCCTTCATGGCGCCCGCGCGCCGGAGCACGGCTCGAATTCGCGCGAGCAGCTCGTCGGGTCCGAATGGTTTCGGAAGATAGTCGTCCGCGCCCGCATTCAGCCCGGCGATTCGGTCGCGCTGCTCGATTCGTGCTGTAAGCATGATGACCGGCACGGCGCTGCGCCTGCGAATTTGCTCCAAAATCTGGAAGCCATTCAGAATAGGCAGCATTACATCCAGGATGACCAGATCGAATGTTTTCTCGAGAGCTAAAGCGAGTCCACGGCGTCCATCGTGCGCAAATGTCAGTTGCATTTTATGTTGCGCGAAAAAGTCCGCCATCAGTTCGCATAACTCAGTGTCGTCGTCCACTAAAAGAATCGCCCTAGCGCTTGCTTCAGTCACTGCCTTGGTTGTATCGCACTATCTATAAAGCACCGCTCACGATTTACAAATATTAACTGCACTAATGATCGGGATCGCCGCGGCGGAGACGGAAGTGGTGGCGGCATGGGCGGCGTTCAACGGGAAATTGTCACTTTATTTAGGTTCTCCGGGCTGTGCGGCGACCCCGATCTATAGAAACACGCGAAATCTGAACTCCGCCAGTACACAGTTTTCAGCCTTAATTCCTTCTCACGTCCCTATTTTGGTGACATTGAAAGAGATGCCACTTCGAGACAATAAGGTTTGAACGCTCCCCCAAAACACTGTACAATTCACGAATACCCCCGTTGGTTGACTGATGCGTTTGTAATGGGTTATTTATGTACCACCGAAAAACTTTCATCACCGCTTATATTTTTTTAGTCGGCGTTCCGTTGCTTGCTCTCGTGGGCGTGCTGGAAGCTGGGCGCAAACTGGTGGCTCCGCCCGCTGTCGACGGCCCCTGGGTGGTTGACGCCGATTTTCGATCACTGGCGCCGAGCCCCTGCAGTGCCGTGTTCGGTACGCTGCGGCAACCCGTTTTACTCATCTCCCAATCTGGAACGCATTTCGATTTCGCTCTGAACGCGGCAACCCGTCTTAGCGGCGAAGGCGCTTTGCAAGGCACGGACTTGACCGCTTCCGGCGGTTTGGCCCCCTGCTCAGTGCCTCAGAATTTCCTTGTGACAGCATCCGTTAGCGGTCAACCCGCTGCCCGCGTGCTGGACGGAAAAATTTCCCTCCCCTCTTGCGCTGGCTGTGGGCCGGTTTCCTTCCACGCAGTCCATCCCACCGCCCCGCGGACTTCGAGGACCAAATAGATGCCGAATCTGGTCATACTCGTTCTGCAGATTGCAGTAATCATCGTCGCGGCGCGCCTCATGGGAATACTTTTCCGCGCCATGAAACAGCCTCCGGTGGTGGGCGAGATGGCTGCTGGAATTCTCCTAGTCCGTCACTTTTGGGATGGGCCGCGCCCGCCGTCTCCGCGTATCTATTCCCTCCCGCCAGCCTCGGATATCTTAGCGCGCTGAGTCAGGTTGGACTCGTAATTTTCATGTTTCTCGTCGGCTTATCTCTGAAGCCCGATGAACTCAAGGAGCAGGGACACTCCGCCGTGCTTACAAGCCACGTAAGCATCACCGCTCCTTTCGCCCTAGCGGCCTTGCTCGCTATATATTTGTACCCGCGACTCTCGGATGAAAGCGTGACATTCACTGGCTTTGCGCTGTTTCTTGGCGCCGCCATGAGCATCACCGCCTTCCCCGTGCTTGCGAGAATTCTGAAAGATCAGAACATGCTGCACACGCGGCTCGGAACGGTGTCTCTGGTTTGCGCCGCGGTTGACGATGTCACCGGCTGGTGCGTGCTTGCCTACATCGTAGTTCTGGTTCGCGCGAATCACAGTTCGACTCCTTTGTGGGTCACCCTGGTTGGTTCGGTCGCTTTCGGACTCACCATGATTTATGGAGTTCGGCGGCTCCTCACCCGCTTCGGCACCGTTTTTCAGCGCAAGGGGAAACTCAGCGAAAACGCCATCGCCTTGATGATTCTGGTGGTGCTCTGCTCCGCACTGACCACCGAGTATCTTGGCATTCACCTCCTCTTCGGCGCCTTCATGGTGGGTACCATCATGCCGAAGGACATCAAGTTCATTGCTTACGTGAATGAGAAATTCGAATCGCTAACCGTGGTTCTTCTTCTGCCTCTGTTCTTTGCGATTACTGGCCTGCGCATGAGCCTCGGATCCATCAAAGGAACCGAGATGTGGATTTACTGCGGCATCATCATCCTGGTTGCCGTGGCCGGAAAGCTTGGTGGGTCCATGATCGCCGCCAAAGCCGCCGGGATGGAATGGCGCGACGCCGCCGGCTTGGGAATTCTGATGAACACGCGCGGTCTGATGCAGCTCGTCATCCTCAACATCGGTCTAGATATTAAAGTAATTTCTCCCGCGCTGTTCTCATTGATGGTCGTGATGGCTCTCGTCACGACGTTCATGACCACTCCGCTGCTGGAGTTGGTGTACCCCTCGCGGCTTATCAAAGCTGAAGCGGAGCGCGCCGTGGCTAAGAACGTGGCTTAAGGTTCGAACGGCCAGACCGCCGTTGTCGAGTAACCGCCGTCCACCGCGATAACCTGACCGGTGATGTAGTCCGCCCCTGCGCTCGAGAGAAAGACGGCCAGTGGCGCGATGTCATCGGGCGATCCCATGCGAGGATTAGCCTGTACGCCTCTAAGCCAGTCCGCCATTTTCGCTTCCTGCCACATGTCCCGGTTCAGATCCGTCAAAATGAAGCCGGGAGCGATGCAGTTCACTTGAATATTGTGCCGTCCCCACTCTGCTGCCAGCGCGCGTGTCAACTGCGCGATTGCGCCTTTTGTAATCGCGTAAATGCTTAAATACGGTAGCCCCAGCAGCGACATCAGGCTGCCAATGTTCACAATTTTTCCGCCCGCGCCGCGCTCCACCATGCGCGCCCCCACCTGCTGGGTCATCTCGAAGATTCCGTGCAGATTGGTTTGCAGAATGTGGTTGTACTCCTCTTTCGTGTAGCTTTCAAAACGGCGTCGCAGATTGGTTCCCGCGACATTTATGAGAATATCGACATCGCCCACCGTCTGAGCCGCATCGCGGATCGATTCGGAACTTGTAAAATCCAGTTTCAGCGCGTGTCCATTAAGCGCCTTGGCGTGCTCTTCAAGCTTGTCAAACGAGCGCGCGGCAAGCGTGACTTCCGCCCCGGCCTCGGCCATGGCTTTGGCGATTGCAAGGCCGATTCCGCGGCTGGCACCCGCAACCAATGCTTTTTTTCCGTTGAGTTTCATGTCTTGAAATGAACTCGGATTTTATCACCCGTCGAACGCGCCATGTAGAATCAAACTCGATGCAGAAATTTAAGATCGCGGTAATCGCCGGCGACGGCGTTGGACAGGAAGTCATCCCGCAAGGTAAGCGCGTGCTTGACCAAGCCGGACGCAAGCACGGCTTCGAGCTTGAGTATGAGGATCATGACTGGGGCGCGGATTACTATTTCCGCCACGGCCACATGTCCCCTGCGCTTTTTCTCGACATTCTGCGCCCGGCCGATGCCATCTTCCTCGGTGCGGTCGGACATCCCATGATTCCGGATAACGTCACGCTCAACGGTTTGCTTCTGCCCATCCGTCGAAAGTTCGATCAGTTTGCCAACGTTCGTCCCGCGATCCTATACCCCGGCGTACAATCGCCGCTCGCCTTGCGCAAAGGCGAAAAGATCGACATGGTCGTGGTCCGCGAGAACACCGAGGGCGAGTACGCGCAGGTGGGTGGCTTCGTTTACCAGGAGCAGCCCGATGAGGTCGCGATTCAGACCTCCGTTTTTACGCGGCGTGGCATTGAGCGCGTAATCCGCTACGCCTTTGAACTATCGCGAAAGCGCGATGGCAAAAGACGCGTTGCGTCGATTACAAAATCCAACGCGCAAGGATACGGTATGGTTCTTTGGGACCGAACCTTTCAGTTAGTTGCCGAAGAATTTCCTGAAATCCAAACTGAATCGCTGCTCGTCGACGCTGCCGCAATGAATTTTATCCGCCGCCCGGAGAGTTTCGACGTTGTGGTTGGCTCGAATCTCTTTGGCGATATTCTGAGCGACATCTCCGCGATCATTGTCGGAAGTATGGGCCTCGCGCCCAGTGCCAATCTGGATCCGACGCGCCGCTTTCCTTCGATGTTCGAACCCGTGCACGGCTCGGCCCCTGACATCTTCGGCAAAGGCATTGTGAATCCCATGGCGACCATCTTCAGCGCGGCGCAGATGATGGATCATCTGGGGAATCCCGCGGCCGCAAAAGACATCGAAGGGTCCGTGGCGAAAGTGCTATCCGCTGGCAAAATTCGCACCCCGGATCTAGGCGGGTCGAGCACAACCACGCAAGTCACCGACGCGATTCTCGACGCACTCGGCTAGAACGAATGGAGCGCATGCCATCGGCAACTATCGAACTCTTCCTTCCACGAGGCGATGCAAAGAGCTTGCGCACCGCCGAAATCTCAAACTGGACCGGCAAGGCTATCGCCGCACCCCGAACCGAACTAGACGAACTCCTAGCTCGTGAAGAACTTGAAAGGGCCGGAGTCTATATCCTCCTTGGCAGTGATCCTGCCACCAATGCCCCCAGCGCGTACATCGGCGAGGCTGAAATTATTCGCGACCGACTCAGACAACATAAGACGAGGGAATTTTGGGTCTCGGCCATCGTCTTTGTCAGCAAAGACGAGAACCTGACGAAGGCGCACGTAAGGTATCTCGAGAGCCGCCTTCTGGCCGAAGCAGCGCAGGTTAATAGGTGCGCGCTCGAACAGAATCCGGCTGGCGGGTCGCGGCTTCCGGAATCGGACCGTGAGGACATGGAGGTTTTTCTAGCCCGCATTCGGCACTCCTTCCCGTTTTCGGTTCCAATATTCTCGCACCGATCGCACAGCCCACCGCGAAAGCTCAACCCGGGGGAGTGCTCTTCTGCCGCATCAAGGGGGCTGAGGCGCGGGGCCAACGCACAGCGAACGGCTTCGTAGTATTCCACGGTTCTACGTCGCTTTTAGAGCTGCGCCCTCCGCCGAGAGCTACCCATACGTTTTGGCCCAGCGCAAACAACTCATTGCCGATGGCATACTTATCGAGAAAGACGGATTCTTGGTCTTCGTAAGGGATGCCGAGTTCTCCAGCCCATCCGCGGCAGCAGCCGTTATACACGGGGGGAGCGCCAACGGATTGATTGTATGGAAACTAAGGACGGAAAATCCCTTAAACAACTCGACGAACAGGTCTAAAGTTGCTCGGGGATTCATCCGTTTTTTGGCGCGAGTTCCGGATATGCAGATCGAGTAGGCGCTCGTCGAGAAGTATCGTTACACCCCCTAAGGCAGTTTCGTGGCTTGGCGCGAAACCAACTGCCAGCGGCCGTTTTGCTTGGCCCAGACGTGGGTGACGTAAAGGTTGCTTGAGCCAGTTTGGGCGGTCCTAATCGTCATGTCGTGAGTCACGATGGCGGTGTTGCCGTATTGGGTAGTGTGAGGCTCTTTGAACTCAATGGCCTCGTATTTTAGAGCTCCTCCGGTCGCGGCTTCGATGAATTGGGCCTTGGTTTCGTGCTTGGCGCTGGAGTGGCTGTAAGACAAGTCTTCGCCCAAAATCTTCTCAAGGGCCGGGCGGTCGCCAGCCATCGTAGCGGCGGCCCACTCTTTTTCGGCGGCGGCAATTGCCTTCTCGACCGCGGGCGTTGGTGCGGCGGCCATTGAGCATACCACGCTCCCGACGAGCAGGCAGCCGACAACAAGGAGGTTGGAGAGTTTTTGCATAGCGGCCATTGTACTGGAAATGGCACGCGGTGTGCATGTTAAACTCCTTGTCAAGGAGAGGCGCACCCGGGCTTCCATTATTAGGAACCGCTTTTCTTTGCCCAGCGTCGAATAGGTTGACTGAAATCAATGCCTGAATCTCTGCCGAATGACCATTTGGATCGACTTCTCCCAGTAGGGGCGGATGAACCCTGGTACAAGTCGTTTATTCAAACGGTTCGGGAACTCATTCATCCGCCGGTCCTGCCGCCGCTTGAAGTCACGTCTAAGCCAGTTATGGTAAAGGACATCTGGGGCATGTACCGTCCCGACAAGAAGTCCTATTTCATGTCATTAGGGCTCCAGGCCGCAGTGGTTGTGCTTCTTTTCACAGTGCTTTCAAATCGAGCGGTGCAGGAAAAGATGAAAGAAGTGGCGCATCTGGTCGATCCCAATCTGGCACCGTTTATTCCGGAACAAGCCCCGAAAAAGAATGTGATGCAGGGCGGTGGCGGTGGCGGTGATCGCTCGCCCATTCCGGCGAGCAAAGGAAAATTGCCCAAAATTGCGCTGCGACAGTTCGTTCCTCCTTCGGTGGTTGTGAAGGTTGAGCATCCCAAATTGATCATGGAGCCGACCATCGTCGCGCCACCGGATACGGTTCTTCCCAACGTGAACATGCCGATGTTAGGCGATCCTCTGGCGAAGATTGGTCCGCCTTCCAATGGATCGGGTTCCGGCGGCGGTATTGGCACTGGAAATCGCGGCGGAGTTGGTTCCGGCAATGGCGCCGGTTTTGGCCCCGGAGAAGGCGGCGGCGTGGGTGGGGGAACTTATCGAGTGGGCGGAGGCGTCTCTTCACCGCAAGTTCTTTACAAAGTCGACCCCGAATATTCCGAAGAAGCGCGTAAAGCCAAATACTCGGGGACCGTTATGATTCAGTTGGTGGTCGATCCTGACGGGCACGCCCGGAACATTCGCGTGGTGCGTAGTTTGGGTCTGGGGCTCGATGAGAAGGCCATCGAAGCCGTCAATAAGTGGAAGTTCAAGCCAGGTCTGAAGAACGGACAGCCCGTTGCCGTGATCGCAACGATCGAAGTCAATTTCCGTCTGCTTTAGTTTACAGGTGATACAGCATCACGTAGACCACGACGCCAGTCACACTGACATATAGCCAGATCGGAAAGGTCCAGCGGGCGATTTTGCGATGTTTATCGAATCGCGCTTTCAATGCATGATTCAAGGTAATGATCGCTAACACCGGGACAGTGGTAGCGAGAATGGTGTGCGTGGTCAGAATGGTGAAATAGATGGTGCGCAGCAATCCAGTGTGCGGGAAATGCACTGATCCTACCTGCAAGTGATAGATTACATAGCAGATCAAGAACGCTACCGATGTTCCAAACGCGGTCAGCATCACCTTGCGGTGCGCCACTATTTTACGCTGGCGGATCAGTGTGTAACCAATAACCAAGAACACTGCGGCGGTGGCATTCAGCACCGCATTCACGGTTTGGAGATCGCGCAGGCCTATCAATTAGGCTCCTTGCGAAGCTGGCGCGCGTCGGCGGCGACTTGCGAAACGGGATCGTCCATTGCAGTGCCATAGTATCCCCGGATGCGGCATTTCTGATCCATCAACACGAGACGTGTGCTGTGATTGAGTGATCCATCGACGTCGCCAAGCTTGAGAACGTCGCGCGACAAATGCTGAAGGGTGGCCACGTCGCCCGTCAAGAAGGTCCAGCGCGCGGGCTCGGCTTGGTAGCGCGTGGCATAGACGTGCAGAACGGCGGGCAAATCGTGCGCGGGATCGACGGTGAACGAGACCAAGCGGATGTCGCGGACGTCGGAAGTCTGAATTTGCAGCTTGTGCATCATCGAACTCATGCGGGGACAAGGACCGGGGCAGGTGGTGAAGATGAAGTCGGCCACCCAAACGTGGCCAAGAAGTTCGCGACGGTCGAACTCGAGGCCTTCTTGTGAAACCAGGCGGAAGTCGGTGACTTGGCCGAGAATAGGGAGATCTCGATGAGGCGTACAGCTAGTCAGGCACGCGAGAGCCGCTAAGGAAACCAGCGCGAGCTTCACAGGGGTTGACGGTCCAATACGATGAGGCCGTAAATTAGCGGCAGATAAATCACGGAGACCATCAGAACGCGGCGTGCTCGCAGAATAGTGCGATCAAACGCCACGCGAACTCCGGCGTACAGGAACCAGATGCCAAGGGCAAGCGCGCCCACAAGATAAATCTTACCAGTCATTCCAAGCAAAGATGGGAAGAGGCTGACGGGAATGAGAGTGGAGGCG
>JANYJA010000245.1 GCA_025358575.1 Terriglobia bacterium | reverse complement strand
CCCGGCCTGTGGCTCGACCCCGCGGCCTTCCTCGCCAACGACAAGCCGGCCCTCCTCGCGGCGCTCGGGCGCGGCCTGGCCAGCCCGGACCACGCGGCGTTCGTCGCCGAGCTTGGGCGGCGCAAGGCTGAACCTGACTTGGGGCAGGGTTGAACCTTGCCCCCACAACGACTTTGCCCAGGAAACCCGAGAATACTCATAAATGACTTGACATACGATAGGTTTCTAGGTCAGAATCGATTTACGTCTAAGTAAGTCCGACGATCGCGATCTTATGCTTGGCCGGGCGATGTTGCCAATCAAGCGGCCGAATCTTGAAAAATCGTCGGTCCATCTCCAGTTGCCACCTGAACCGCTGTGCCGGCTCCAGTCTTGTAAGTTCTCAGTCCGGGGATGTCACGGGCCGATACCCAGAACGACCGCCGGCCTCGCGTTTAGGATGGCGTTCGATTGACGGTTAGTTCGTTCTAGGTCAGGATTGGCGTGAGGCGACTCGATTCGCGACCTAGGCTGCCACAAGACTACAACCTACTCTCAGCAGGTTTGCCGATGCCCACCGAGACCGGCGCTCTCAAACAGGTCACCATTCCTCTAGAATATTGCTGGCGTGATGGAGTAGTCACGCAGTTCGCCAACCAATTCACGATTCAGGTGACAAGCGACGGCGTCTGCTTCCTGGGCTTTTTTGAATCGCTGCCCCCAATCGTCTTGGGAACTCCAGAGGAAGTCGCGGAAAAAATGGGGGATTTGAGTTCTCTTATTGCGGAAGGGGTCGTCAGAGTTGCCTTTCCGATTGCCAAGATGCCAGAGGTTTTGTCGGCAATCGCGAGCACCATGACCCAGCTCGGCCTGATGATTCAAGCCGAACAACAAGCCAAGGTACCGGATTAATGAGCGCCACCGAACGCATCCCTTCCAGGGGCCAGCCGGCGGTAGCCTTCGCTGCAACGCGAGCGAGCGTCCCCCTTGGCGCATTTACGGCCGGAAGTCGAGCTAATTTCCTTACCTTGTCGCCCCGACCCGAGACCGTCTACTTGAGGGGCCGAATCTCTCCGGGATTGGTTGTGATGATCCCTCTTGAGCTTCGCATCGAACGCGACGAGTTCGGCGACTATGTGGCGAGCGACGACCAAATGGCGGTTTTTGGAGTCGGAACCGACAAACAGTTGGCGATTGATGACTATGTCACTTCTCTGATTGAGTATTATGAACTTATCGAGGATGAATCACAAGGGCATGAGCCGACTGCGGCGTGGTTCCGTCGGATGGGACGATTTATTGCCAAGACCGGCGGATAAGCGAAGGGGGAACGCAAGAATGCCTCTTGATTCAAACGAGGCCGAACGGCAACTTAGCAAGAAGTTCGGGTTCGAGAAGGCAACTGGCCGCTCAAAAGATCATCACTGGTACACATTGAAGTTGGATGGGCTTCCAGCCATTACAACGAAATTTTCGCATGGGCAGCGCGGAAGCCTAAGTGCAAGCATCCAAGCAAAAATCGCTCGTCAACTGCGCGTTCCCAATGAATTCTTCGTAGGGATGATTGCATGCACTAATAGTAAGACCGCATACGAAACAAGGGTTCGCGAAACTCCGGTGCCCCCTTGGGATGTCCTGCTGCGCGGGTAAGCCGGTTTCTTGTTCACACCCACGCATACGCTTCGGCGATATCCTCACAACTCCGACAATCTCACCGCCCTGCCATCCACCACCACCGGCGGGTCGATCCAGCGCGTCTTGGGGTGGATCTTGGGCACGAACCCGATGAGCTTCTCGGGGCGGAAGCGCTCGATGTTGTCCATCGCTTGCGCGATCCGGGCGTTGCTTGAGGACCGCAGGCGCGAGAGGACGTGGGCGTCGTCGCGGAGCAGGTCGGGCTCGCGGAGGATGTGGATTCGCAGCGCCTCGCGGAGGGCGTCGGCGAACTCGTTGTAGATGAACGACTCGGTCTCGCCCGCCCACGACGTGCGGTTCATCTCGGCGAACCTTTCGGCGGCGTCGCGGGCGGCTTCGGCCGAGGTGAACGCGATCAGGCCGTCGATGGCGGTCACTTGCGCAAGGCATTGCGCGACGCTCGCGGGCGTCGAGACGCCGCACGCCAGGCTGTCGCGGAGGAAGTAGTCGAGCCGGTCGGCGCACAGGAGCGGCAAAGGTCGCTCCAATAGCGGGTAGATCGAATCGTCGTAGAACTCGGGGGGCGCGAACCCCATGCGCTCCAATGCCCTCGACACGTCGGGGCGGCCGAGGAACTCGGGCTTCAGGCGCTCGTGGTAGTCTTGCTCGTCGGAGTGGAACAGGAAATCGACCGCGTGCGAGAACGCCGTGTGCGAGAGGTCGTGCAG
>JANYJA010000205.1 GCA_025358575.1 Terriglobia bacterium | reverse complement strand
CCGTCATAATCTACGCCGAGGCCGCCGCCGACATCGAGATATTTCAGCCCCGCGCCGACGCGTTTCAATTCGGTGTAAAGCCGTGCCGCTTCGTTAACCGCGCCTTTAACCTGACGGATGTTGGTGATCTGACTGCCGAGGTGGAAGTGCAGCAGCACGAGGCAATCCTCCATGCCGAGCATCTTCATCTCTTCGACCGCTCGCATCAGCTCGCTAGTGGTGAGTCCGAACTTGGAGCGGTATCCGCCGGACGACTTCCACCGTCCCGACCCACGGCTTGCCAGTTTCACGCGCATCCCAATGGCCGGCCTCACGCCTACTTTTTCGGCGTATTTTACGATGAGCGCGAGCTCGGTGTACTTCTCGACAACGGGAATAATCTGGCGGCCCATCTTCTGCGCCAGCATCGCCATTTCGATGTATTCGTCGTCTTTAAATCCGTTGCAGATGATGGGCGTGTCGTTTCCGGCCAGCGCCATTACGGCAAGCAGTTCGGGCTTGGAACCGGCTTCGAGGCCGAACTTGTAAGGCTTGCCAAATTCGAGAACTTCTTCGACCACATGCCGCTGCTGATTCACCTTGATCGGGTACACGCAGCAATAGCTGCCCTGGTATTTATGTTCGTTGATGGCGGTTTCAAAAGCGCTGTGGATTTCGCCGAGGCGGTGCTTCAGAATTTCCGCGAAGCGCACCAGAATCGGAAGCGAGATTCCGCGAAGCACGAGCGTATCCACCAATTGTTTCAAATCGATGAAACGAGCGGCTTCTTTTTCGGGATGCACCTGCACATGCCCGTTATCATTGACGGAGAAGTAGCCCTTCCCCCAACTCGCGACGTCATAAAGCTCACTGGCGTCTACCGCGCCCCAGCGATCGATGGGCTCCAAAACGGAACCCTTACGGCCATTTTTTTCCAATTCAATTCCTCACGAATTTTCAGTGTCCTTCGGATTGTCTGAATGGGCAAGTAAAAACGTGTTTCACTTCAGCTTGCTCAAAATCCGGTCGTGAATCCAGTGCGCGTCCCACCACTCCACGGGGTTCACCTGCACGCCGTCAACTTGTATGGTGTAGTGCAGATGGTCGCCGCCAGCGAGGCCGGTGGCACCACTTTTACCAATGATCTGACCCTTTTTCACCATGTCGCCCTTTTTGACGAGGAATTCACTCAGGTGGCCGTAGATCGCCTGCAATCCGTAACCGTGGTCGATCACGATGCAGTTGCCGTAGATCCCCATGTCGTCGGCCCACAAAATTCGCCCGTCGTTGGAAGCCGGAATCGGAGTGTGGCTGGTCACTGCGAGGTCGAAGCCGAGGTGAAATTGCTCATCGACCCTCTTTCCTTTGTAAATATAGCTGCGCTTATCGGCGAAGGCGGCTTCCACCTGTGAGTTTCCCAGTTGCTGGAAAGGGCCGGACCAAAGCAGTTTCGGCTCGCTTTGCAGACGGAGGTCGGCGAGCGCCTGGTTGTTCTTGACGCGCATTTCGCGGTTGATCTTCAGGAATCTTGGAAGCAGCTCTCCGGTTGAAACTGTATGGGTCGCCTGCTCGATCTGAGTCACCACTTTTTCGAGAAATACATCGGTGATCTCGATGTCGCGCGAGCGAAATTGCTTTGGAAAAAGTTTAAACCAGAATTCAGCCGTCGTTATAGCGGCTGCGGGATTTGTCGCGAATACACGTGGACGCTCGGTCGCCGGCAGATCCCAAGGATACGCGAAGAGACTGAAGCGCCGCTTCGCGTCGGAAGGCATCGGGAAGCTGCGAAATTGATAACGGCCCACGCGAACGCCGGAATCCGTCACATAGCCCGTCGGCGTAAATACCACCAACTCGGAGCCGCCTTGATTCACGTAGTGCTGTTCGCCATCCGCACTGACGCGCGGCGGCGTGGTGACCACGTTCACATCAAACGAAGTTTCGTCCGTCTTGCCACGGAAATCGTTCGACGTGGCTTCAAGAATCACGCGCGCTTTGCCTTCCTGCAGAGCGGGAGCTTGATTCTTTCCGATCTTCAATAAGATCTCGTGCGGTCCATACCGCTTGCGCCAGAACGTAAACCGCCGCGGCGGCTGCCTATCGTCCAGCACCGTATGTTGCTTGCCGTTCTGCTCGATGACGACTTTCAACTCGCGCAGGTCGTGCGGATTGGCGACCTGCACGCGCACGGGCGTCTCCTGGCCGATGGTCGTCACCGCGGGCTCCACGCGCAATTCCGTGCCGGTCGAGAGACCAAATAAGATCAACGGGATTGCAATCAATATCAGGAGAATGACAATTAAAAGAGTTTTTACTTTTTGGTCCAAGTATCAATCCAATCGAGAAAAGTTTTGTACCACAGCAGCGAATTTTGCGGCTTCAACACCCAGTGTCCTTCATCGGGAAAGATCAGCAGCCGCGAAGGCACCTTTTGCATCTGCAGGGCAGTGAATAGCTGCAAGCCCTGTCCGTAAGGCACGCGGAAATCGAGTTCGCCGTGGATCACCAGTGTCGGCGTCTTAAACTCGCGCGCGAAGTGGCTGGGAGACCATCGGTCGTACATCTCGGGGTTGTCCCACGGCATCCCGCTGAATTCCCATTTGGGAAACCACAGCTCTTCGGTCTCGCCGGCCATGCTGCGCAAATCGTAGACGCCAGCGTGAGAAATCAGCGCCTTGAACCGAGTGGTGTGACCCAGAATCCAATCCACCATGTAACCGCCATAGGAGCCGCCCGCCGCGACCATCCGACCCTTATCGACATAGGGCAAGGTAGCGACCTGATCGACCACGGCCATGATGTCTTCGTAGGGCTTGCCGCCCCAGTCTCCATTTATGTCGTCGATGAATTTCTGCCCGAAGCCGACAGACCCCCGAGGGTTCGGCATCACCACCACATAGCCCGCCGATGCGAAAACCTGCGGATTCCAGCGATAACTCCAACTCTCGCCCCATTCACCCTGCGGACCGCCGTGGATCAAGAACAGCACGGGGTATTTTTTAGCGGCATCGAAGCCCGCCGGCTTCACGATGAATGATTGCACTGGCGCTTTCTCAGCGCCTTCGGTGGTGATTTCTTCATAGCGCGACAGCTCATGCGACGCCAGAATGTCGTCGTTGAAATGCGTGAGTTGAATCGACGGGCCGCCTTTCGATTCAGCGCGGCAAATTTCAACGGGTGAAGATCCGCTCTGCCGCGTAAACACCACGGTCTTTTGATCCGGCGTGAACTGCATGTCGTCGAGCGTGTTCTGCCCGCTGACGACTACGCGTGAGCCGCCGCCTTTGATCGAAATGAACTGGATGGCCTGCCGCCCGCGGTCTTCGGCAGTGAAGAAGATGCGCGCCGAATCCGGCGACCAAACGAAACTGTTCACCCAGCGATCGAGAAGATCGGTCAGCACGGTGACTTTTCCGGTGGTGCGTTCGAGCATCAGCAAACGGAAACGGTCGCTCTCGTAACCGGGCTTGCTCTGAGAGCGATAGGCGATGTATTTTCCGTCCGGCGAATATTGCGGACCCGCGTCCGCGGCGGGATTCGATGTGATGCGAACTGCATCGCCGCCTTCAATCGAGACCGCGAACAAATCCGAATTCGTGCTGATCGCGGGAACCTCGTCAGTGTTCATGGCGAAGCAGACTTCTTTACCATCGGGCGAAATGGCGTAATCTTCCGGGCCCCCGAGCGAAAATGGCGGAACGTCGCGATTGCCGGGAGTTAAGTCCTTCGCGGGACCGCCGCCGATGGGCATGGCGAGCAGATGGCTGCGGGTCGCGCCCTGCCAACTGGTCCAATGGCGGTAAAGCAAAGTGTTGATGACCCGCGCCTTCACCGGATTTTTTTTCGCGGCTTCAATCTTGTCGCGATTGCAGTTGTCGTCAGCGCCGCATTCGGGGAAGACATCGCTGGTGAACACGACCATTTTGCCGTTCGGGGAAATCAGTTCGCCCCCCGCTTCGGTGGAAAGATTGGTGATCGGCTTGGAATTCGCACCGTCCGCATCGACTATCCAGATCTGCGAAGATCCGGAACGGTTGGAAGCGATCGCGAGGTGCCTGGAATCCGGAAGCCAGCGCGGACGGCTGTTGTTATCTCCAGCGTCCGAAATTTTGCGCGGCGCGCCGCCCTCGAGTGGCACAACGTAAACTTGCTGCGGTTTGGTGTTCGTGGCGAGGTCAACGGTTTGCACCGTGAACGCAACCTGCTTTCCGTCGGGTGAGATTTGTGGATCGGAGACGCGCGCCAGTTGCATCATGGCGCTTACGTCGAAGGGTTGCTTCTGGGCGAGCAGTGCGCTCGAACCGAGAAGCAGAATTGCAAACGACCTCATGGGGATACGATAGCAAGCGCGCGCGACAGAGAATGAACGCGGCGCTTCCACACAATAAGCAGCGCAATTCCGATCAGGATGAGGGCAACGCACAGACCGACCCACAACCCCACGGCGCCCCAGTTAAGGCCGAAGCCGAGCCAGATTCCGATGGGAAGACCGACCACCCAGTAAAACAGCAGGTGCGCGACCAACGGTGATTTTGTGTCTCCGGCACCGCGCAATGCCCCGGTTGCGACGGTTTGAATTCCGTCGAAGAGTTGAAAAAGCGCGGCCACCAGGAGCAGTTTCGCGGCCGCGCTGGTGACGGCTTCGTCTGGCGTGAAGATGTGCGCGATAAATCGGGGCGCAAGCCAGAAGAAGATTCCGAAGCAAAACATGACGCCTCCGCCGAGGAGGATCGATATCCAACCGGATCGGGCAGCACCTTCAGCGTCCTTTCTGCCAAGGGCTTGGCCGACGCGAACGGCGCTCGCCGAGCTAATTCCCAGCGGCACCATAAAAGTTACGCTTGCGACGGAGAGCGCGATCTGGTGCGCGGCCAACCAAGTGGCGCTGATCTTCGCGATGAGCACGGAGGTGAGCGCAAAGATAGCGACCTCGACACTGATCTGCAAGGCTGCGGGCAAACCGAGGTCGACCAGTTTTTTCATGCGCGTCCAATCAGGCCGACGACTTGTGCGCGCGAGCAAGGTATGGTTGCGCGCCGCATGGTAGATGATGTAGACCACCAGGCTGCCAGCCATGTACACGCGCGCGATGAACGTGGACCATCCCGAACCCCGCGCGCCCATGGCGGGAAACCCCCAGTGGCCGAATACGAGAATCCAGTTGCCAGCGATGTTCACCAGATTGGCGGTGACTAGCGAAAACATCACGGGCTTTACCAGGCTCATGGCTTGCAGATAGCGTCGCGCGGCGACATACACAAGCAGCGGGAAGACGCCCCACATCATGGCTTCGAAAAAGGGAATGGCGTCGCGCAGCACCAGCGGATCGATGCCGTAGATGCGCAGCAACGGCACCCAGGCCGACGTCGCGAGCATCAGGACTGGCGATACGAAGAGCGCCAGATACAGACCGCCGAATAGTGACCGGTGACAATCGTCGATATCGCCAGCACCGAAGGATTGCGAGATGAGCGTATCGAGCCCGAGCAGGAGCCCGATGCCGAAAACCGCCACGGTATAAAACAGATTTCCGCCGATGGCCACCGCCCCGATGGCCGCGGGGCTTACGCGCCCGACCATTATGGTGTCTTCGATGGTCATGGCCATCCAGCCCAGTTCCGCGAGCACCACCGGGCCCGCCATGCGCAGCAGCGGCAGCAGTTCTTCACGGATCGCCGAGGCAGAGAACGAGGCTGGCAGCACTCTCATCTGCGGCATGGTAGCACGCCAATTTTTGAAGAATTTCGAGCGCTGCATGTTAGCATGGAAGTTCCCATTAAATGATTCGAGCTGTTAAAGGAACAAGGGACTTGCTGCCCCCGCAGACCGCTGTTTGGAACCATGTGGAAAGCGTGGCGAGGCAGGTTTTTCGCGCCTACAATTATCACGAAATCCGCACTCCCATTTTGGAAGAAACGCAGCTTTTCGCGCGCGGCGTGGGCGAAGACACCGACATCGTGACGAAGGAAATGTACACCTTCGACGACCATGGCTCTTCGCTCACTTTGCGGCCTGAGAATACGGCGTCGGTCATTCGCGCGTACATCGAGCACCGTCTGGATCAGCGCCCCGGAGTGCAGAAGCTCTATTACATGGGGGCGATGTTCCGGCGCGAGCGTCCGCAGAAGGGCCGGTACCGGCAGTTTTTCCAAATCGGCGCGGAAGCCATTGGATCGGAAGCACCGGCCATTGATGCTGAAGTGATCGAGATGGTTGTTGAAATTCTGGAGCGCACGGGCCTGACTGGTTTTGAACTGCTGATCAATTCAGTGGGATGTTCGGATTGCCGCCCGAAGTTTGTGGAAGCGCTTCGCGAACAGTTGAAAGATGTAGCTGCCACCATGTGCGGCGATTGCCAGCGGCGCGCGATTACGAATCCATTGCGCGTGCTGGATTGCAAGGTACCCGAAGACCAGCCGATCATCGACAAGCTTCCGTCAATTCTCGATTTTCTTTGTGAGAACTGTGCGCCGCACTTTGCTGGTGTTCAAGAATCGCTCACGGCGAGAGGCATTGCCTTTGGCATTCGCCCGCGGCTGGTGCGGGGGCTCGACTACTATATGCGCACGACGTTTGAAGTGGTTCATGGATCGCTCGGCGCGCAGAATTCGGTGCTTGGCGGCGGCCGGTATGACGGGCTGGCGGAATCGCTGGGTTCGCGCGTGCATTCTCCGGGAATCGGATTTTCAATCGGCGAGGACCGGTTGGTGATGGCGGTGGAAGAAAGTGCGGGTACAGAGTCGCTCGACCTTTACATCGCGCCATTGGGAGATGCGGCCGCGCGACATGCCGGTGCTCTAGCGCGTGAGTTGCGCAAGTCGGCGGTGTCGATTGAAGTGGCGGCCGATGGCAAACTGAAGCGGGCGATGGAACTTGCGAATAAACTGGGCGCGCGGAACGTTTTAGTTGTCGGGGACGATGAGTTGGCGTCGGGAGAATACAGCCTCACAAATATGCTTTCAGGCGAGCGCAGCAAAGTGCGCCGCGCGCAACTTTTAGATCGGATAGGAATTCGGAATTGAGTGTACCTTTAGATTTTTTGGGTGAATTGCAGCGCACACACACGTGCGGGCAGTTGCGCGCGTCCGATGCAGGCCGTCGCGCTCTGATTATGGGATGGGTACATCGCCGGCGCGATCTGGGCGGTGTGATTTTCATTCATGTGCGCGATCGCGACGGCGTGACGCAAGCCGTTTTTCACAATGATGTCGCCGCGGATGTTCACAATAAGGCCGAGTTGGTGCGCTCCGAATATGTGGTGGCGCTCGAAGGCGAGGTCGCGCTGCGCACTCCGGAGACCATCAACGCCGCGCTTCCCACGGGTGAAGTGGAAATCGTCGTCGACAAGATTTGGATATTGAACGAGTCACGGACGCCTCCGTTTCCGATGGAAGAAAACGTCGATGTGTCGGAAGACGCCCGTTTAAAGTATCGCTACGTGGATCTGCGCCGGCCGCGCATGCAGCGCAATATCATTCTGCGATCGCAAATTACTTTCGCGGTTCGCGAAGTGCTCACGGGCCTGGGCTTCCTCGAGATTGAAACGCCGTTCATGACGCGCTCCACGCCGGAAGGCGCGCGGGATTATCTGGTGCCGAGCCGCGTGCAGCCGGGAAATTTTTATGCGCTGCCGCAATCGCCTCAGATCTTTAAGCAATTGCTGATGATCAGCGGCTTCGATAAGTATTTTCAAATTGTGCGCTGCTTCCGCGATGAGGATCTGCGGGCAGATCGCCAGCCAGAGTTTACGCAGATCGATCTGGAGATGTCGTTCCCGCAGCAGGAGCACATTTTTGCGGTGATCGAGCCCCTGATGAAGAAAGTGTGCGCGGTGGCGGGCTTTGAAGTGACCACGCCGTTTCCGCGGATGTCGCACGCGGAGGCCATGCGCGGCTATGGAATCGATAAGCCCGACCGACGCATCCCGCCCATGTATCCGGTGGAAGATCTGCTGCCCGCTTTGACTGCGAACGATCTGCCGCTGGTGGCGATTCATGTTCCGAAAGTCGGCGCATTGAGCCGCAAGGAGCGCGACGATCTCAAGGCATACGGGCAGGAGCGCGGATTGCGAGTGTTCGACGATCCCAAGCGGCTAGATCGCGATTATCCCGAGGCCATGGCGCACATCCGCGCTCGCGTTGGTGCCTCTGACGACGATCTGTTGATGCTGGCAGCGTGGGCCGGTGAACCGAAGGGCCATCGCCCCGAAGAGACCGTGCTGCAAGCGTGTGGGCAGTTTCGTTTGCACGCCGCCCAGAAGTACAACGATCGGCACAAACTACTCGATCCGCAGCGTTTCGAATTCCTTTGGGTGACGGATTTCCCGATGTTCGAATGGGACGCGGAGGACAATCGCTGGATGGCCGCGCATCATCCGTTTACTTCCGTTTTGGATGAGGATTTGGAAAAGCTGGAGTCCGACCCGGCGCGCTGCCGGGCGAAGTCGTACGATCTGGTGCTGAATGGCGTGGAGCTTGGTTCGGGCTCAATCCGAATTCATCGACGCGATGTGCAATCCAAAGTTTTCGCGGCGCTCGGATTCAGCGAAGACGAAGCCAAGCGGCGTTTCGGATTCTTGCTCGAAGCATTGGAATACGGCGCGCCTCCGCACGGCGGCGTGGCTCTCGGCCTCGATCGCATCGTGATGATCCTGGCGGGCGAAACTTCCATCCGCGATGTGATTCCATTCCCGAAAACCGCACGCGGCACGGATTTAATGTGCGACGCGCCATCGCCGGTGCCGGAACGCAATCTGCGCGAGTTGGGCATTGCGCTGCGCAAGCCATAAATTCAAGTTCATCAATAAAGGAGACAAATTTTTGCGAAACAAGATAACAGTTGTAGGGGCTGGCAACGTGGGCGCGAACTGCGCCATGTGGGCGGCGGGTAAAGAATTGGCGGACGTCGTGCTGGTCGATGTCGTGGAGGGCGTGCCGCAGGGGAAGGGTCTGGATCTGCTGCAGGCCGGTCCGGTGGTGGGCTATGACGTCGCGGTCACCGGCGCCAACGATTACGAGCCGACCGCGAATTCGGACATCGTGATCATCACGGCGGGGTTTCCGCGCAAGCCGGGAATGAGCCGCGACGATCTTCTTCTCGCGAACTACGAAGTGGTCAAGACGGCCACCGAACAGAGCGCGAAATATTCGCCCAACGCCATCATCATCGTGGTCACCAATCCGCTGGATGCGATGTGCCAGACAGCGTACATGGTTTCGAAATTCCCGCGGCATCGCGTGATTGGGATGGCTGGGGTCCTGGATACGGCGCGCTTCCGCGCATTCATCGCGCGGGAACTGAAGGTAAGCGTCGAGAACGTGACGGCAGTGGTGCTGGGAGGGCACGGCGACACCATGGTCCCGCTGGTGCGGCTTAGCAACGTCGCGGGCATCCCGCTGACTGAACTCATTTCCGAAGAGCGTCTGAAACAGATTGTCGAGCGCACGCAGAATGGCGGCGCGGAAATCGTCAAGCATCTGAAAACCGGCAGCGCGTATTACGCTCCCTCGGCCGCGGCAGTGGAGATGGCCGAGAGCATTTTGAAAGACAAGAAAAAAGTGCTTCCGTGCGCGGCCTATCTTGAGGGCGAGTACGGCATCAACGGTCTATTTGTCGGCGTGCCGTGCAAGCTGGGCGCGGGCGGAATTGAAAAAATCTATGAGATCAAACTCAGTGCTGAAGAGACAGCCGCGCTTCACAAAAGCGCCGCGGCCGTTCAGGAACTGGTCGACGTCATCAAGAAGAAGATGTAGCCGCTACACCGAATAAGTCCGCCCGGTGCCCCACAGAATCTGAACCAGACGGTGCGCGATGAGTTCGTGCAGGCTCAAAAGCTCGGCGTTGGAGGCTGCGATGGCATCGGCATCGTTCCCGTGAGCGCCCTCTCCACCGGCTTTCAGAGCTTCGCTGGCTTCGTTGATGATTGGGTCGGCCAAAGCTTCACCCGCCATTTCCCAGAGCGTGATGAAGCGGTCGACAGCGGTGGGAAAGCTGACGGCAAACACCCCATGATTGCTGGTAGTGCGCGGCGGTTTGTAGTCCAGGTTGAACGGGCCGTTGTAACCGTGGCTGCGAAGGAGCATTAGAACATTAAGCCAATCGAGCGGGTTCACCAGACCCACCGCGATATCGACATCGTGTTTTAACCGATAGCCGTCGTTGATATCGAAGTGCCACAACTTGCCGGCCAGCAAGGCGCGGGCGAGCACGGCGCGGGGGGCCGCACCCCACATGAGCTCATGGAGATATTCCGGATTTAGCCCGACCATCTCGGGATGCGTCAGCAAACCTGAGCCAATAAACGCGAGCATGGCGTCACTGGTCGGCAGCAGGATTTCGGCTTGAGGCTCGAAGGGCTTGGCTTCCATGCAGTGCTTCAGCGTGGGCCGGTCATGTTTGCGGCCCATTTCGATATCGTGCTCGCACGCCGCGTTGAGCGTTTCGGCGTACCACTTGAGCGTCTGCGTTTCTTCGACCGCGCCTTGCACGTAATAGCCGAGCGACCCAGGCCAGTAGACCGCGAACTCCGCGCCGAGTTCATAGCCGATATCGACGGTGTTCTTGACACGAAACGCCGCGTAGTCGCGCACGTTGGGCGATTCCGCCGCGGGGCTTGCCGCCCAAACCGCATGATGAAATGTTTCGGTGGTGACCATGGAGCATTTCAGGCCGTGCTCGGCAAGACTTTTTTTGATGCCCGCGACAATCTCGTGCTGCCCGTCTTTGCCGAGTGCCGCGGTGGGGATCACGTCGGTATCGTGAGTGCTCCAGTAGCCGATGCCGATCTTGGCGTACTCGCGAATCACATCTTCATAGCCGATCGCGGCGCGCGTGGGCGCATGGAACAAAGCTTGACCTTGATAGGCAGCGGCCCACTGTGGTCCGGTGATGAAATATTTACGGCGCGTCTCGGGGGAGTAGGAGCCGCCGCACGCCTTCGTGAGGCGCTCGACAAGCGATTGCTGCTGGTTCTGAGGGACTGGTTTCATAGTCGTCGGAACCAGCATAGTGCATCACTCCGGCTCGCGCTGCCAGTGATGTTCATAGTCTTTCATGCGTACGCGGGTGCCCGTGAAGCGTACGCCTTCGACTTCGAGGAGTTGCCGCTGCTCGTGGGCTTCATCCGGAGGCAGACAGATCCGCCCACCCGCGCCGACCACGCGATACCACGGCAGCACGTCGCCGGATTTGTTGAGCACTTGGACCACTTGCCGGTGGTAGCGCGGATACCCGGCGGCCGCTGCGACCTGACCGTAAGTCGCCACTTTACCGGCGGGGATTTCGAGCACGGCGCGGGAGATGGCGGAGCTAAGAACTTCACGATTCATCGGGCAGCGGCGGACACCCTGGAAACCCAGATAGAAAGTGATTGCCGGAGTAGCCTAAAAACTTCATGCCGGCTTCGCTGGTGAAGTATCCGGCCAGGGTGAGGTCGCGGAGAAAGCTGAAGAAGGCGACGCCGGGACTGAGAGCGGGATCGGCGGCGGCATTTTCACGATAGGCGATCAGATCGAGAAAGCTCCGCTGTTGTTCGTGGGTGCACTCGAAATATGTATGGCCGAATCGACCGTGACAAGTTGAATCCAGCCAGATCAATCCGCCGCCGAGACGAGTCTGGTAGTCCTCGTTTTCGCTGGCGAGCAGGTCGATCATCTCGGCGATACCCGATTCTTCACCATCGGGAATAATGCTCCTGCAAAGCGATTGCAAGGTGGCGTACCGCTGTGCGGAGAAGAACTTCGGCGTGAACGCGGCGGCGGAAAGTCGTGGGGCGACGTTGAGCAGGGCGAGCGCTTTGAGAATGGTCCGGCGGTCAATGGGTTCGCTGTTCACAGATTGCCCTTTCCGGCTTCATCCGCAAGGTAATCCGCGGCTCGCCATGAGAGCGCCAGAATACTCAGAGTCGGATTCTTCTCGGGGTTCGTGGTGAAGCACGCGCCATCGGTAACGAAAAGATTCTTTACGTCATGCGCCTGACAGAATCCGTTCAAGACAGACGTTTGGGGATCCGCGCCCATGCGCACCGTTCCGACTTCGTGGGCGACGCCGCTCGGCGCAAGGTAACCATAGGGCCGATCAGCGCCGCCGGTTTCGGAGAGAATTATGCCGCCCGCGGCATCGACAATGGCCTTGCAGGTTTGATTCATGTCTCGCGCGATGAGCCGCTCATTCTCGCTCCATTGGAAGTGGAAGCGCAGAACGGGAATGCCCCATTGGTCGACCACGCTGCTATCGATCTCGCAAAAGCTGCGCTCATTCGGAATCATCTCGCCACGAGCCGCGAGAGTAACCACAGAGCCGTAAACTTCCTTGCATTTTGCTTTTAGATCCGCGCCGTAGCCCTGATACCGATTGGCGACGAGATGGAACTCGCCCGGCTCGGGCATTTGGCGGCCGCCGTAGAGTTCGATGTGATAGCCGCCGGTGAAATCGTTTTTGCGATTGTACTTCCACCACGGAATGTAGACGTGGACCGAGCCGGTCCCTTCGTCATTGTGAGGAGGCAGCTTGGAGAGCTGCGGGAACCAGGCCATCACGCCGCTCGCGGATGAATCCATAAGGTAGCGGCCCACCGCGCCAGAGGAATTCGCCAGGCCGTCGGGGAACGCGGGGGATTTTGAATTGAGTAGAAGGCGGGCGGATTCGCAGGCACTCGCGCCCAGGATCACGGCTTTGGCCCGCACTCTTTGTTCCGTGCGAGTGTTGCAGCTTATATATAAAACGCCGGCGGCTTTCCCGTCTTTGCCGGTCAGGACCTCGCGGGCCATGGCATGGGGAATCACCGTTAGGCGACCGGTGGCGATGGCTTGGGGAATCATGATTTGGCTGGAGCTGAAGGTCGATGCCATGCGGCAGCCACGCACGCACTGCCCGCAATAGTGGCAAGCCGGGCGGCCGTTGTGAGGCTGCGTGATAATTGCGGCACGGCCCGGAATGCAGGGGATCTTGAGTTTGGCGGAAGCACGCTGCATCAAAACGTCCGAACAGCGGGGCTTCGGAGGAGGCTGGAAAATTCCATCTGGCGCGCTCGGGATACCTTCTTGGGTGCCATAGACACCGATGAATGCTTCAACTTTGTCGTAAAACGGCGCGAGGTCTTTGTAGCCGATGGGCCAATCGGAACCCGCACCGCTTAGCGAACGCTGCTGGAAATCGGCTTCGGAAAACCGAAGCGCCACGCGTGTCCAGTGATTGGTGCGACCACCGAGAATGCGGGCGCGGGTCCAGACGAAGGGCGAATCCGGGGCTGACGTGTAAGGCTCGCCTCTGATGCGGGCGCCGATATGAGCGACATCAAGCTCGCGATTGCCGGCTGCGTCATAACCACTGCCGCCGACGCCGTAACCGCGATGCGGAAGCTTGTAGGTCCACTTATGTTCAGTAAAGTGAGTGGCGAGGTCAAGGAGTGGCCCAGCTTCGAGCATAACTACATCGAGGCCGCGCTCGGTGAGCACTTTCGCCGCGGCGCCGCCCGCAGCGCCGGAACCGACGATGCAGACATCGTAAATTTTCGAAGATCGGATGATTTGGATGCCGCCCACCGTGGCTAGCATATCAGCCGCAGTTTGGCCCTTGATTCCCGGTTCGCCGCAGCTATATAGTGAACCATGCACAATTCACGAGCTGGAATGCTGCCGACACTATTCGCGGCGCTTTTCCTTGGCGTCGTTTCTACCGGGTACGCCCAGACCGATGCGAACGCGGGCCTAACCTTCACGACCTTTACCGTACCGGGCGCGACGAGCCTATCGGTAGCGTCTATCAATGACCCAGGCATGGTGTCCGGCTCCTACATCGATTCATCGGGAGCCACGATCAGCTTCTTAAGGGCGGTTGACGGCACTATTACAACTTATACGGAGCCAAACGACACATCGACGCCGCTGTTTACGGCGGGGGGGCAAATCAACCGGACTGGTGTGGTGGCCGGAGAGTACTTCGACACCGCTAACAGTATTTACGAAGGCTTTATCTATAGGAGCAGCGCCGGAACTTTCAGCAGCTTTCAAGTTCCCGGCCAGCCATCGGGGACGACGACGGGTCTATTCGCTATCAATGATAAAGGAAACCTTTGCGGGTATGTTATTCCTCCGCCCTATACGACAACGACAGCTTTTGTAGACATCAGCGGGACCGTGAGCCTTTTTTCGGTCAACGGCTCATTGACGACGGTCTGTTTAGCGATCAACGACTCGGGCACGGCGGTCGGCTATTACACAGACACAGCAGGCGTTTTCCACGGCTGGATGCGGACGTCGGCTGGGGTCACTACCATCCTCGACCTTCCCGATGCGGCGAGTACGCCGGGAACCGCGCCCTGTGTCACTGGGCCAGTGGCGGGTACGGTGTCTTTCGGGATCAATAATATGGGTTATGTTTCGGGACACTACTGGGACACGTCGTACAACGAGCACGGCTTCATCAGAACTCCGGGCGGGAAGTGGATTCGCGTTAACGCTCCGGGTGCATATCAGACGGCCGGAGGAGGACTGAACGACAAGGTTTCCTTCACCGGGCATTACGTAGATAGCGTCTGCAATCAATTTGGCTTTATCGCGAAGCCGTAGTCCGCGGGAAAAGATCCGACGACACTGTAGCCGACCTGACTCACACGAGGTGTGCGGGCAAACGTGGAAAAGTTGCATTTCCGGCGATCTTCAGGCAAGCTGAGAGGTTTTCCACGCTGACCGCTTAACCATGAAGGTTCGGATTCTCTACCACGATCACTGCTTCGACGGGGCTGCTTCCGCCGCATATTTCAGCCGCTTCTACGCCGGCGCTCTCGCCGCCAACGCGGATTTTGAATATACCGGCATGGCACACAAGGCGTCGCAGTTGTTCGAAGACTCTCTTTTCGACGGCGACGTGAACGCCATCGTCGACTTCAAGTACTCGAGCAATCCCAAGCTCACCTGGTGGTTCGACCATCACCAGAGCGCTTTTTTGACGCCCGAAGACGCAGCACACTTTCGCCTTGACCACAGCGGGAAGAAACTGTACGACCCAACCTTTAAATCCTGCACGTTGTTCATCTCCACCGTGGCGCGCGAACGATTCGGATTCACCGCGCCGGATCTAGACGATCTCGTCCGTTGGGCCAATATTATCGACGGCGCGCAGTATTCCGACGCCAAAACAGCGGTCGAACTCGGCGCCCCGGCCATGAAACTTACGCTTGTGATCGAAGGCTCGAAGGGGTCGCAGCTAGTGCAGCAAATCATTCGCTGGATGCGCGAAATGTCACTTGACGAAATCGCGCGGCAGCCGCAAGTGCAGGAGGTGTATCAGCCTCTTTACCAACGGCATCTGCAGTCGATCGAGATGATTCGGGAACGCGCGCGCCAGGATGGCCCGGTGGTGACATTCGATCTGACGGGCTACGATATTGAGGGCTACAACAAATTTATTCCTTACTATCTTTTTCCGACCAGCACCTACACCGTCGCGGTCAGCGCATCCAGCTTTCGAACCAAGATTTCGGTGGGATCGAACCCATGGGCGCCAGCTGAGCCGGAACACAATTTAGCGACG
>JANYJA010000191.1 GCA_025358575.1 Terriglobia bacterium | reverse complement strand
TCGTCATCGGCGGGCGGGCGGCTCAAAGCGATCCAGTAGGCTTGCTCGATCCGCTCGCCGGGCTCGGTTCCAGCCTCGCGTTCGATGCGTTCCGCGAAGCTGTCCGCCAACTTGGCGATCATGCCGTCATTCATCATGTTCAGTGCTTGGGGGGCGATAGTGGAGGAGGCGCGCTCCAGGCAGTTGGGAGCCATGGCGGGCAGGTCGAAAGACTCCATCATGGTAGGCAGCTTGGTGCGGCGCTGCTCTACGTAGATACCGCGGTGCCACCCCTTGTCTGTCCCCAATGGCCGGACAAGGCCGTCGTCATGAATGACGATTGGTTCGGGGGGACCGAAGCGGTTTTCGTCGAGCTTATGCGAAACCAGAAGCATGGTGTCGTAGATAACTTCCGCTTCCATGCGGCGCATTGGCATGCGCGAGACGAGCTTGTTATCGGGATCGGCCTTCTCAACCGCGGGATTCACCGCCGAACTTTGACGATAGGCCGCTGAGGTCATCATCAGCCGGTGCATGGACTTTACGCTCCACCCGCGGTCCACAAACTCGGTGGCGAGCCAATCGAGCAGCTCCTGATTCGACGGTGGGATACCAGCCTTGCCAAAGTTGCCCAGGGTCTTCACGATGCCGGTACCGAAGTGGTTCTGCCACATGCGGTTTACCATCACGCGAGCGGTCAGCGGATTAGACGGTTCAATCAGCCACTTGGCAAAGGCCAGACGCCGCCCGGTCTTCTTGGCCCCGGGCCACGGTGCCGTGGCTACAAAAGGAGTCTTGCCGTCTGTGAGGCAAGACGGAACGCCCGGTCCGACCATGCGCCCGAAACTGCTGGGCTCGCCGCGCTTTTGAATGTAGGTGGGCGAAGGCTCGCCGCGATCCCACAAGGCCCGAATGCGCGAGTCCGGAGCTTTGGCGTATTCGAGCTTCTTGATATTCAGGTCCGTCTCGTCGGCTACTTTGCGATATTCGGGATCGGAGTTCCTGAGCTCCTCCGGTTCTACTTTCAGGACCTTCTCGAACTTGGAAGCGAGATACTTCTGCACTTCCGTCTGCTTATCCGGGGGGGTGTCCAGCACCTTCTGCAGATCTTCCCGGATCGCCTGCGGCTGCTGGGCCAGCCGTGCCGCGACGATTTTCTTTTTCAGCGGGCCGGATTTTTCGTCCAGCGCGGTCTTCAGATTCAGAATCTGCAGGCTGAGATTGTGGTTCAGTTCATCCGCTTCGCGCCGCGCTTCCAGAATCTGAACGGTAGTCGCACCGGGAGGAACATACGGCAGGTATCGCTCGGCCGTGAAGCGGAACTTGCTTAGGTCGTCATAGACCGAGGGATGGGGGGAGAGCCAATCGTGCTCGTCGTAGGCGCCCTGAAAAACCGCCTTCAAACGGTAGTAGTCGCGTTGCGGAATCGGGTCGTACTTGTGGCTGTGGCAGCGCGCGCACTTGATCGTCAGGCCCATGACGCTCGATCCCAGAACGTCGATCTCATCGCCGATCACTTCCAGGCGGTCGTCGGTGAAGCTAATATTATGTTCGATGGTCGAATCTGGACCCATGCGCAGAAAACCGGTTGCGACGATGTTGTCGACCATCTGCTCGGTAACGACAGAAGCATTTTCGTAATCGGCTAGCTCATCGCCCGCGATCTGCTCCATCAGAAAGCGGTTGTATGGCTTATCCGCATTGAAGGCGCGAATCACGTAGTCGCGATACCGCCATGCATTCGTGCGCGGCACATCATCGGTCAGCTTGCCGCCTTCGGAATCCGAATAACCCGCGACATCGAGCCAGTGACGGCCCCAGCGCTCGCCGTAGCGAGGCGATTCCAGCAGGCGGTCAATCATCTTTTCATACGCCGCGGGATCGCGGTCGGTGAGGAACGCGCGCACATCGGACGGCTCCGGAGGGAGACCGGTAAGATCGAAATACGCTCGCCGCATTAACGTCAGCTTTGAGGCTTCAGGGGCAAGGGTGAGGCCTTTTTCCTGCAATTTGGCCAGCAGAAACGCATCAATCGGGTTGCGTACTTTGGCGTTCTCCTTCACTGCCGGGACCGGTGATTTCCTGGGAGTTTGAAAAGCCCACCACTGGCGATCTTTATCGGAAACCAGCGTATCAGGATTGCTGCTGGGCGCATCGGCTTCGGTATGGCTTTCCGGCGCTCCGGCCTTGATCCACTGCTTGAGCTTTTCGGTTTCGAAGGGCGTGATGACCTTGATACTCACGTCCATCAGTTCCTTCTTCGGAGGCATCGCGCCCGATTCGATAAGTTTAACGATCGGGCTCTTGTCAGGATCGCCCGGAATGACCGCCGGACCCGATTTGCCGCCACTCAACATACCGGCCCGCGTTCTTAGGTCGAGGCCCGCTTCGCGCCGCCGCAGGCCATGACACACAGTGCAGCGCAGATACATGATGGCGACTATGTCGGGTTCGGTGACCTCCTCCGCAGCCAGCGCCGCGTGTGCCGGCGAGGTTGCGAGAGATTCGATCCATGAGCGAATGGAAGCCACTTGCCGCTCATCCAGATGTTTCTTACCGGGCGGCATTTTAGCGTCGCGCACAAGCTGATAGAGACGGCTGTCATCGGGCTTGCCCGGAACGACTACCGGTCCCGATTCGCTGCCTTTGAGGACGCCTTCGAGCACTGCAAGATTCAACTCTTTGACGCGTGTTTCCGCCCCATGGCATCCTATGCAATTCGCGGTAAAGATCGGCTGAACCGCGGAGGCGAAATCGACGGGTAGGCTGGCTGGCGCGGTCTGGGCCTGAACTGAACCGACGAGAATCAAGAGTGCAAAAATCAGAACCGCTTTTGCGCAACCGATCATGAAGTTACCGGCTAACAAAGTGCCTTAGCTCCTTAGAAAACTTTTCCCAAATTATATCAGGTTTGTTAGCATCGTGAAATGCGTTTCAGCCTATTGAAAACTGCTCTTGCACTGACTCTCATCCCGTCAGCCGTCTGCGCGGAAGAATACAAGCTCGGCCCGGATTCGAACCGCAAGCCTGGAGTGCCCCGCGGAGCCGTGAGTCATCACACCTGGAAGAGCACGATCTTCCCCGGAACAGTACGCGACTACTGGGTCTACGTCCCGGCACAATACAACGCCGCAAAGAAAGCTTGCTTGATGGTGTTCCAGGATGGTGGGGGATACATCAAAGACGACGGATCATGGCGCGTGCCCATCGTGTTCGATAACCTGATCGCGTCCGGAGAGATGCCAGTCACGATCGGAGTTTTCGTGAATCCAGGCATTGTGCCGGCACTTTCAGAGGAACACCAGCCGCGGTTCAATCGCGGATTCGAATATGATTCGATGGGTCCGCGCTATGCCCGATTCCTGATTGAAGAGCTTCTGCCCGACGCGGTCGGCACATACAACATTTCCCCGGACCCGAATGACCGGGCAATCGCGGGATCGAGTTCCGGCGGCATCGCGGCCTTTACAGCGGCCTTCAACCGGCCCGATGCGTTTCGGCGCGTGATGTCTTTCATCGGCAGCTTCGCAAACCTGCGGGGCGGAGACGTCTACGCCGCGCTGATTCGCAAGATGGAGCCCCTTCCGCTGCGCGTGTTTCTGCAGGATGGGTCGAACGACCTCAATCTATATGCCGGCAACTGGTATCTGGCGAATCAAGAAATCGCGTCTTCCCTTGATTTATCGGGATACGAATACAAATTCGTCGAGGGCACGGAAGGGCATAACGGCAAGCACGGCAGCGCGATACTTCCCGATGCGTTGCGGTGGTTGTGGAAAGACTATCCCAAGCCGGTGTCCAGATCGAAAGAGGCGCACGGCGGGACCATGACGGTCGAGCGCCACTTTATTACGCAGATTCTCGATCCCGATTCGGATTGGGAACTAGCAAGTCAAAAACATGCTGGAAGCGGAGCCCTGGCCGTTAATGCGGACGGCGAAGTTGTCTTCGCGGATTCAGGATCGAGCCGCATTTTGCGCATACCAGCCTCAGGAGAGGCTCAGCCGTTCATCGCCGTCAAAGAAAAAACGGGAGCTATGATGTTCGCCTCGGATGGACGGCTCTACGCGGCGGAGCCCGACCAGCACCGCGTGGTGGCTTACAAGTCCGATGGCGCGTCAACCAAATGGGTTGACGGCGTGAGTGCTACCGACTTGGCCGTTACCAGCCGGGGCGGAATTTACTTCGACGACGCTGTCGGCCAGAAGATCTACTTCGTAGATCCCCAAGGCAAGCAGCGTGAGGTGTACTCGGGGCCAGAGATCCGCTCGCCGGCCGGAATTCACTTGTCGGCAGATGAAGCTTTCCTTTTCGTTGCGGATAACCAACAGCGTTCGGTTTGGTCGTTCGAGATCGGGCCCGACGGTTCGCTAGCCGCTGGCGAGCCGTTCTATCATCTTGAGCTGCCGGATAACGTGGACTCTGGTGCAATGAGGACCGCGGCACAAGGTGTAACTTCCGACACCGAAGGTTTCGTCTACACGGCAACGAATCTGGGGATTCAGATCTCCGATCCAGGATCAAAAACTGTTGGCATCATTCGGAACCCTTCGGGCGGTGAGCTGAAAGGTTTGGTATTCGGCGGGCCGGACCTGCAAACGCTCTATGCTGTCTCAGGCGATCGCGTGTTCCGCCGTCACCTTCGCCGCAAGGGTTCGCTTCCCGGGAAGCTTGTGAAGTTACCGGTGCCGGAGCTCTGATTCCGAGTTCAACTCCTTCCCACAACCGGCGGAACAAACCGTAGTTCTTCCGCCGACTTGGGCCGCAAGAAATCGAAGTCGCACCCCAGATCCGCCTGGAGCACGTGGTCAATGTAAAGCCTTGGATAGCCTCGCAGATGTGGCGTGGTGGGCGGCCTCCAATGTGTCATTCGCCTGGTAATCTCTTCCCCGGTGACAAGCAGTTCCAGTTGCCGATTGGGGACATCCAGCCGGATCATGTCTCCGGTCTCGACGATTGCGAGCGGACCTCCCGCGGCGGCTTCCGGACACACGTGGAGAACGACCGTTCCATAGGCGGTTCCGCTCATGCGCGCGTCGCTGATACGGACCATGTCGGTGACGCCCTGCCTTTGGAGCTTCGCGGGAACGGGGATGGCGCCCCACTCCGGCATGCCGGGAACGCCCTTCGGACCGCAGTTCTTCAGCACGAGAACGGAATCGCCATCGACGTCCAGATCTGGGTTTTCGATCCTTTGCAGCATGTCCTGGTAGTTCTCGAAGACCATCGCGCGACCTATATGTTCGAGCAGCGAACGGGTAGCGGCGGAAGTCTTAACGACCGCGCCGCCGGGTGCGAGATTGCCCCACAAAACAGCTATGGCCCCTTCCGGACTGACCGGGTTAGTCAAAGGCCGGATGACACCGGCGTTCGACGATTGAACGCCCCGAAGATTTTCGCCGACGCTGTTGCCCGTGCCCGTCACGCATTCCAGATCCAACTGCGCCGCAATCTCCTTCATGATTGCGGGGACGCCCCCGGCGGCATGGAGCGCGTGCACCAAGTGTTCTCCAGATGGCTTGAT
The DNA here is from genome assembly GCA_025358575.1 of Terriglobia bacterium. Taxonomy (GTDB): domain Bacteria; phylum Acidobacteriota; class Terriglobia; order Bryobacterales; family Bryobacteraceae; genus JANYJA01. The sequence continues at coordinate 3,957 of JANYJA010000191.1, read as the reverse complement.
GTTGGCGAGGCACGGGACCGTGCGGCCAATCGCATCGAAGCGCTGGAGCGGGAGCTCGATGCCCAAACGTCCTGCAATTGCGATCAGATGAACGATCGCGTTGGTCGAGCCGCCGAGAGCCATGCAGGTCCTGATGGCGTTATCGAACGCGGCAGGCGTCATGATGTCCGACGGCCGGACGTTGCGCTCCGCCAGGGCCACGATGGCGCGCCCGCTCGCCTCGGCAGCTAACATACGGAGCGGATCGCCAGCGGCAATCGAAGACGTTCCCGGAAGCATCATCCCGAGCGCTTCCGACATGGCGGACATAGTGGTGGCCGTGCCCATTACGTTGCACGCGCCAGCGCTGCACGACAAGCACTCTTCCAGATCGCGCCAGTCGCGCTCGGTGATTTTGCCGGTGCGGAACTCGTCCCAGTATTTCCATAGATCCGTGCCGCTGCCAATTTCAATTCCGTGCCAAACGCCGGCAGTGCGCGGCCCTCCGTTTACCTGGATTGCGGGGAGGTTTGCGCTGGCCGCACCCATTAATTGTGCCGGTCCGGTTTTGTCGCAGTTGGAGAGCAGCACCACGGCATCCACCGGATTGGCGCGCAAAGTTTCTTCGAGATCCATCGCCATCAAATTCCGGTAGAGCATGGCGGAGGGCTTCATGAATTCCTCGCCCAGCGAGATAGTCGGAAACTCGAGCGGCAGTCCGCCGGCCGCGCGAACGCCAACCTTGACGGATTCGGCGACGGTGCGCAAGGTGATGTTGCAGTTGTTCAGCTCGCTCCAGGAGTTCGCGATTCCGATCACCGGCCTGCCCTTGACGGCCTCCACATCGACGCCCATGGTGCGCAGCGCCGCGCGATGTCCCATGCCCAATTCATCGCGGCCGTAGAACCACTCCGCACTCCTGTAGTTTGTTTTCACCCGCTGAGATTGACACAAAGGTGGAGCCGGATACAATCAACATGTTGAAAGCTCTTTCAATAGCGCTCCTACTGGCAGCAGGGTTGCCTCTCCAGCCCGCGCCGCAGACCCGCGCAACGAGTCATGTGGGAGCGGGCTACCGCTTAATGCATCAGGACCGGTTTGAAGAAGCAGCGAATGAGTTCGCGACTGCGCTGGCGGCGGACCCCGACGACGAACGCATTCGATATCAACGTGCCGTGTGCCTGTTCGCGTCCGGTAAACGTGAAGAGTCTCGCGCCGAGTTCGAACGCCTGCCTTCCATGGCGGCCGCCGATCCACAGGTGGTTTATTACCTCGGCCGGATCGCGCTTTTGTCCGGCGACAACGATCGCGCGATTCGTCTGCTTCGCAGCATTGCCGCCAGGCCGCCATTTCCCGACACCGCGTTTTTTCTGGCTGGTGCTTACTTTGCGAAAGGTGACAACCAGAAGGCCGCTCAATGGTTCGAAACCGCAGTCCGGCGGGAGCCCAACAACGCTCCCGTGCATTACCGTTTGGGGCGCGCCTATCAAGCGCTTGGGGACGGCGAAAAAGCCGCCAAAGAGTTCGCGACGTCGACCAATTTGCGCCAGCGGCTCGACCTTGCCTCGCGGGATGCCGTGCTTTGCGGCGAAGCTTTGAAACGCGATTTATCGGCGGAGTCGCACGCCATCTGCAATCGCCTGTTCGACCCCAACGATCCGGACAAACTCATGTTCCTCGGAATGCTGTATGGCGATCACAAGGACTACGAAGCCTCGGTCAGGCCGCTGGAACTTGCCGCGAAGTTAGATCCAGAGTCGTTTGAGGCGTATCACAATCTGGGACTCACTTACTTCCGTTTGAGGCGTTATCCGGCGGCTCGAACCGCACTCGAGCGGGCCTTAAGCCTCCGTCCGGATTACTCCGCGTCCAGGGCCGTGCTAGCGGCGGTGCTGCTGGCTTTGGGCGAAGATGAGGCAGGATATGCCGCGGCGAGCCGCGCGCATCAACTCGATCCAGAAAATAAGGAAACGGTTGAAGTATTGTTCCAGTTTTCCGTGGCGCTGGCTAAGAAGGCGTACGATTCCGGCGACTACCCGGCCTGCCTGAAGTTTTTGCAGCGCGCGCTCGATCTGCATCCCGGCGATGCGGCCATTCAGAGCCAGATGGACGCGGTGCGGGAAAAACGAGGGCTCACTCCGGCTTCCTCAGCATCGCCTGCCGTAGGAGATCCGCATCGCGATTGATCTGTTCCTGTTTCAATTCGTGAAACCGCGCTGAAGCCGCGTCGGCGGCAGGCGCATTGTCAGCTTTTTTATAGAGTGCGGCTAACCGATACCAGGCCTGCCCGAATGTCGAATCCAGCCGGTTGGTGACCACCTCGAGATCCGCAATTGCGCGCGGCAGCTTGCCCTGCTCTTGATAAGCCTTGCTCCGCGCTACGTAGCAGGGAACGCACCGAGGGAGGGCCCCGATCGCCTGATCGAGTTCCAGGATCAGGTCGTCATATTCGTGGGCGTTGAGATGGAGGGCGCTGGAAGCGTGAACGAATCTCAGATAGGGGTCCGTGTTGCCGGCGCGGAGGGCTGCACCTGACAACGTACGAGCCTTTTCAAAATCTCCGGACAGATAGGTGGTGAACGCTACCAGTAATTGCGCGAGCGACATAGACGGATCGTTTTTGAGCGCCAGAGCGCTGGATGCGATCGACTCGTGGTAGAGGCCCTGGAGCGCTTGGCCCGCGGACAATCCCAGCAGCAGATACGGGGAGTTGGGGTGGTGTTCGAGTCCTGTCTGGAACGTTCGTAAGGCCTTGCCGTAGGCGCCGATGCGCAACTCGAGGAGCCCCAGATCGCTGGCGTAGTTCTCGGCGCCGGGCGCTCCTTCCAATGCGGCCGCCAGGTTCGACTCGGCTTGGGCTGTGTCTCCCAGAGACGCTTGGATGACACCCATGAGGTGCAGCGCGGCGATTCTCTCGCTGGCTGTAGAAGTTGTCGCGCCCGCGAGCGTCTCGAGCGCTTCGCGCGAGCGGTTAAGAGCGACTAACGTCAACGCCAGGTTATGGCGGGCTTCAAACGCAGCCGGATACAGGTTCACGCAGCGCGCGAACACCAGTGAAGCGTCTTGAAACAGGTCGTGTTGCGCCAGTCTGACTCCCGCGCCCAGCAGAATGTCATAACTGACGGGACTTGCCGCAATCAGTTCCGCGGTCAACGCGTGAGCGGCTAGGGCGTCTCCGCGTGTTAAGGCATTGTCGAGAGAAGCCAGAATGCCGGGAGAAGCTGCGTGCAGCGTGAGGCCGCATAACAAAGCACAGCAGAGGGCCGCCATGGTGAGACGGCTGACTAGACGGCTTGGGAAATGGAAGTCTGCGCCATGCACAAGTCGTACGCTAACATCCTTTCGCTAAGCTGTGCCCGTGACGGCGCGGGGAGCGCACTCAAGTAGTTAGCGGCCTGAAGGGCGACTGCAGGAGCAGGGCAACAAAGGGTTCGCATCGAACCCTGCATTATGACGGGCGCTTGTTGCAATGGAATGAATGGTTATTTGGCAGCGCTCAGTTCGGCGTAGAAACGGTTGAACTGTTCCGGCGTAAAGTCCAGCGGCATCCCCAGGTCTTCCGCCTTCATTCTCACGGGAAACTGATCCTTAGGGACACCTTGTTTGACCAAAGCGGCCGCGCGGGTTATCAAGGTATCGACCTTGCTTTTGTAGGCCTCGAATCCCGCTCGGGTGACTCCGAGGCCCGTCCCGGGGATGACGACGTCGAAATCGAGTTTCAAGATTTGCGTCAGCACGTTGCCCCAATTCAAGAGGCTCCCGCCCGCCGCGTAATCCGGATCCGGCGACGGGGCATACAGGTCGCCCACAGCGATTGTTTTCAAGTTCGGGAAATAGTATAAGCGCCGGATGCAAAATAGACCAGTAAGCGCCGCGTGAGCGGCGTTGCTGGCGGAGCAAAACTAGACCGCCACGAGACTGGTTCCATCGAACATTTCCATAGCGTTGTGTTTTGTGGAACACCTAAGAGGTGTACAC
>JANYJA010000151.1 GCA_025358575.1 Terriglobia bacterium | reverse complement strand
GACTTGCACCTCGAACCTCCGCCTTCGCAGAGCGGCATGCAGGGCTCTTACACCTCGGGAGCTTTGAATTGAATTGAGTCGAAGACTCTGCGCCATGCCGGTGCTGCCCCGGCGCCCGCGGTTTGGAAGACCGCCGTGCTTGCTGTTACACCAATGACGCGAAAGAAAGTGGCTGCGTTCGGTATCGCGCCGAACTCTCCTCGTCTTCAGCGAGGCGCTAATCTATCTCAGCTACGCAGACAGTGGTCCCTCCGCGCGGTATTGCGCCGCGGTTTGCGGCCCTGCCGCTATGCAGTTACCGCTCCGCGTTTGCAGGTATGCGCTTCCGCGCAGTGCATTCTCGCTTATCGGGCGAGGGCTCTGCTTTTGAGCTACGGAGGAATGAAGATGGTCGCCCGACGAGGTAATGCTCCTCGGTCTGCCGGATGTGAGCCGGTCGCTCTCCTTTTGAGCTATCGGGCGAATGAAGACGTGGCACCCGCACCCGGTAATGCTCCGGGGTTTCCTGGTTGAGAACCAAGCGTGCTGCTATTGCACCATGCGGGCGTAAGTGTCCCCGGCGAGAGTCGCACTCGCATCTGATCCTTTAGGAGAGGATCGCTCTAAGTCTGTTGAGCTACAGGGACGTGAGAAAAGCGGAGCGCCAAGGACTCGAACCTTGGACACCATTGCTGGTGCGACTGTTTTCAAGACAGCGTCCTCGACCGACCGGACGCGCTCCGTGTTTTGAAATGGCTCCTCCCCTTGGCATCGCACCAAGCTCACACCGCTTAACAGGCGGGCCGCACACTCTGTGCGTTGAGAGGAATTTTGCTCCCGGCAGGAATTGCACCTGCGTCGTTCCGTTTAGAAGGCGGATGCCTGTGGTCTGCTCGGCCACGGGAGCTTCAATGAAATGGTCGCGCGCCTCGCTGCTGCCCCGAGTGTCTCCTCGTCCCAAGCGAGGCGGGTTGCTGTCTTCCTCGCGCGCGTCACGATCGTGTCGTTCTGAAATGGCGGCCTGTGCGGGCATTGCTCCCGCGACCTTCCGCTCGACAGGCGGCTGCTCTTCGTTGCTGAGCTAACAGGCCATGAAATGGTGCGGTGTCCGGGTAATGCTCCCGATCGGCCCAAATGGGCTCCGGTTTTACAGACCGGCTCGCGTCTTTAGCGAACTACCGCCGCATGAAGTTGGTTGCGGGACGTGGACTCGCACCACGATGAAGAAGCTTATGAGACTTCTATGGTTCTCAACCTTCCCGCGATTTTGAATGGTGGACCGCCACGGCTTTGCACCGTGCTCTCCCGCTTGCGAGGCGAGTGACCTCCTGAATGATCGAGCGGCCCATGAAATTGGTGGCGGGGGCGGGAATCGAACCCGCTCGTAGGCGGCTTATGAGGCCGCTGCCTTCCCACCTGGCTCCCCCGCGATTTGAAAGTGGCACGGCGTCTCGGTGCTGCCCCGAGCCCGCGGAGTTTTGGAGACTCTGCTGCGCAAGCTGGCGCCCGCCGCACACGTTGCGTGATTTGATTGTGGGTATCTGAAAATTGGAGCGGTCAGCCGGACTTGCACCGGCATCCCCTGAATGGCGTTCAGGAATCTTGGCTCTTGGACGATGACCGCGAATGAGCGGCGCGGGCTGCGAACTGTGCGCACCCGCGCCGCATGTGACAAAAAGAACAAACACCGCTGCCAACTCGGATTCGAGTTCGCACCCGCAGGATGATTTCACGGCGGTTGTTTCGGTGTTTCAGGCACACCTCCCGTTGCATGACTAATATAGTTAGCCATGCGAAGCCTCTGGACTGGAAAAGTCAGTGGCGAGGAATCAGGCAATACAGATCCGCTAGCTAGTCATTGTAAATTGACTGGCTTGACAGTTACTCCGCGAGCTGCCACCGTTTGTGTGGTTACTAACTCACAGGCGTCTCCGCTAGGGACTTATCTGGATTGGTGACCGATTCCACCCCGTCGTCAGTTTGCGCTGGCGGCGGGGTTTTTATCGCCCACGTTTGTGGTTCA
>JANYJA010000153.1 GCA_025358575.1 Terriglobia bacterium | reverse complement strand
AGAGTAAAGCCAAGCGGGCCAGCGTTCGCGAATCGGACCCTTTTTGCAACCTACTGCGTAGATGCCGTCGCCCCGGAGTTCGGCATCGAGCCAATAACGGGAGAGCAGGTGCGTAACCCAGAGCTGCTCCGGATGCGGCTCATCACGAAAGGGTGCGGTATCGAGAAGCGTGACTTCAAAACCGCTGCCAGTGAATAATTGTCCGATTTCGCGCGGTGTGTATTCGCGGTTGTGTCGGGCGTCGGTCGCGCCGTCGGCGGCGGGCTTGATGTAGGACGTGAAGAAGCCCGGATGAAAGCCCTGAAGAACGGCGGAGAGAGCGCGCAGGGACGAGATGTTTGGCGTGGTGAGGACGAGATTGCCGCCGGGCTTGAGGATGCGATTGATCTCCGACATCAAATGCATCGGATCGGAGAAAAGGTGTTCGATCAATTCGCCGCAGAGAACCGTGTTGAAGGATTCATCGGCGTAGGGGTAGACGTCTTTCTCGGCATCGAAATGATCGATGTCGCAGGAGAATACTTCGCCGGACTTCGACACAGCTTGACGATGATCGGTGCGGCCGAGTTGGCCGAAATAGCAGCCGCGCACGGAACCGTAACCGAGCTTGGCGTGAAGCGCGGGCGTGATTTGCAGGTATGCGCCCATTTCGAGAATTGAATCGGCGGGCCCGCCAGGCGGAGTGATGGCGAGCGTGCGCGTCAACCGCGTTTCGTGCTGCGCGATGTAACCGCGCGAGCCGGCATCGCGCGCCCAGGAGCGGATGTAGTCGAGGGTGACGGGATCGGTTTGGGCTGCGGCGGGTGGCTTTGGCAGGCGGCTACTAGCGGGCTCTTCCCCGTCCGCGGCGGGATCGACGACACTCAGAAGGAATGCGCCGTATTTTTCGGCGATGCGATCCCATCCGCAATTGTTCATTACCCAGTCTTTAGCTCGCTCACCCATTTCTCGCGCGAGTTCAGGACGGGTTACGAACAAATTCAGGTATTCGAACAGGAAATCTTCCTCGCTTGCGCCGACCGGAACCTTGACGCAGATCTCGTCAGGCAATTCGCGGAAAGACCCTACGTCCGACACAAGCACCGCTTTGCCCAAACCGAAAGATCGCAGCAGACTTCCGGAACTTTCGCCCACCGTGGGCCAGCGCAGATTCAGAACGACGTCGCATGCCCCGATCATCTCGACAAACTCTTCGATCGGCGTGAAGCCAAGAACACGAACGTGGGCGTCAAGAGCAAGGGTGTTGATCAGAGAATGGACCGGAAATTCAGGATGCGGCTCGCCCACCAGGATCATGCGCGCTTCGGGCTGCACGCGAACCAAGCGGCGAAAAGCCCGCAGCGATTCGGCAATGCGCTTGTATGGCTTCAGGAATCCGAAAGCGCCGATGAGAGGCGTATCGGCATCGAGGCCGAGCCTCTCGCGGGCAGTCATCCGGTCGGATGGCGGTATCCAGGCCCCATGCGGAATGATCGCCATGGGGCCGGAATAGCCCGCGCGGCGCATTTCATCGATCATGAACTGGCTGTGGACGATTATGCCTTTCGCGGTCTGGAGAATGCGACGAGTCATCGCAACGCCATCGTAGTCTGGACCGACCTCCAGGGCTCGCACGCGGCGCGCCAGCGGCAGCGCAGCCGGTCCGGCATTGTATTCGACTTCGGCGATGTAGGCGTCCCAGTCGCCTCGCTTAATAGTAATGTCCGCGATGAGGTGGTGGAGGTTCGATTCGTGCATAACGACGACGCCTGGCCAGCGCAGGGCGGCTTCATACACGAAATCGTGACAACCGTTGTTGCCGATTTGATAGAGGGCGATATCGCAGGCACCGGGATCGAAGTGCTCGGGTGCGCGTGAGAAAACATCGAGTTGAACACGGGAGGCGAGTTCATCCGCGAGAGCCTTGGAATAGTCCGCAATGCCACTGCGGGACGGCGGCATCGGAGAGAAGAACGCTACTTTGAGGGCGCGGGGAGCGCTCAGCGAACCAGCTCCATCGAGAACGTTCCTATCGCTAGCGGCACCTTCACCAGCAGAGGCGTTCGAGCGGCATCGCGCGCGAAGAAGACTTCAAAGCGCACCGGTGACGCGCCAGGATTTTTCACGGAAGTGACGGTGCCGTTGAGCCGGTCAGCTTGAGCCGTTGCGTTGCCGATCGTAATCATAGGCGCGCCCGCATAATCGAGCCGCGCCTGATAAGCCGAGCCAAACAGAATAGTCTGCGACGATGGCACTCTTCCCTGCCCCAGTTCGCGCCGAGTGTAGAAGAGGAACGTCAGTGCGTCGCGAACACAGGCGGGAACCGGAATGCCGCTTTCGCCGCCGCCAACGGTTTCGCGCTTGGCAGTTCCATTTTGCACCGTGGTGTTTTCGTCGGATTTCCTGACGCCATGCGAAAAGGTGCGAGTGAACGCGTTCGTGCAAAGATCTTTGGCGGCCGCGGCCCGGTAGTCGTCGCGCACCGCGAAACCGGGGACGGCGGCGTCGAGAGTCAGCTCGAAAGACCAGGCATCGCCATTCAAGTGAGCGGCCGTTAGATGCGCTTCACCCAGGCCGAGCCCGGTCGGCCAGTTGATGGAATAGTTCAGCGCCTCGCTGGCGAATGGAAAACCGGTGAGCGTGGCGGCCTGGGCAGCGACTCCCAATATCAGCGCGAAAAGAATTTTTGGGGACATTCAATGATAACTGGGGGCCGATTTGACACCCACTGCAACCGGACGGCGCTGCTCGGCCACTTCGTGATAAATGCCGAGGGTCATCTGGGCTGTTTTCTGCCAGCTAAAGTGGGTGGCGCGCTGCACGCCAAGCCGTTCCATGCGGGCGCGCAGCTCGCTATCGAGCAGAACGTCCGCCATGGCTCGCGTGATCTCGGAAGTGCGGTAAGGATCGAACAAAAGGCCGGCGCCATCGGCAACTTCTGGCATGGATGAGGTGTTGGCACACACTACCGCTCGCCCGCACGCCATGGCTTCAAGAATGGGAATACCGAACCCTTCGTAATAGGACGGAAACACAAAGCAATCGCAGCCGTTATAAAGCTGCAACAGATCGTCGTCACTGACGAACCCCGTGAAGTGAATGCGCCCAGCCACACCCGAATGACGTGCCGCCTCGCGAACGCGTGTACCAAACCACGTATCTTTTCCGGCAAACACCAAGTGGTGTTTCAGCTTCGGATTCTCCTCAACTAATGCGGCAAAAGCGGCGATCAGGCCGATGTGATTCTTGCGCGGCTGCAAATCGCCTACTGAGAGCAAGTACGGATGCGTTATCTTAAATCGCTCGCGGACCTGGACTTGCGCCGAAGCGCGGTTGAGCACGCGGAAAATTGGATTGGCGGCATCCGGCACGATGCGCACTTTCGCGGGATCGAGATTGTACGCCCGCAAAATGGAGTCGCGCGAAAATTCGGTGCCCGTCAGCACGAGGGCGGCGGACCGGACCGTGCGAGCGACCGACCAACGCAATTGCGCGCGCCGGCCGCGCTTAAAATATTCAGGATGCTCGAGGAAGCTGACGTCGTGAACGCTTGCGATTACAGGGACGGGGCAGAATAGCGGAGCCGTGTACTGGACATGCACCAGCGACGGGCGATCCTGCCTCAGCTTGCGCGACATGTCGAACCCTAGACGCAGAAATGGATTGCTGGAAATCTGGCGAACCGGAAAACGCGCGGGCACGGCCAGTTCAGCCTCCGGACTTGAAACATAGGTTAAAAATTCGGACTCGGTATCGATGTTGGCGAAGCCTTGAAGCAGGCTTCTTACATACACCTCGTTACCGGTGAGGTGGCGGCCAATGGCGTGAGCGTCTACGGCGAATCGCATTCAGACACTTTCAGTATAGATGTCTCTAGGCTGTTGCTGCTAATGGACTTTTGTAAGAAAACGTAGGCTTTTCTGTATACGAAATTTACAATTGCGAAGGCAGCACGGTCGTGCCGAGCACCCGCCAAGCGGCTTCCCAAGTGTATTCGGCTTCGAAGTTCCGGCGTCCACCGTCCGCGATCCGGGATCGCAGCACGGGATCTTCGAGCAATCTGGCGATCTGATGGGCAAAGTCCACGGCCGAATCGGCGAGCAAGAAGTTTTGTCCGGGCGCGGTCGAGAGACCTTCCGCCGCAATGGTGGTGGCGACGACAGCGCGTCCGGCGGCCCACGCTTCGATAATTTTCACGCGCGTACCACTTCCAGAAATAAGTGGAGCGACCACGACTTCAGAGCGGGCGAGTTCCGCGACCGCGTCGGCGACGGGGCCGACGAGTTCGATGCGGGAGTCTCCTCGAACGAAAGGTTCAACGCCCTCCGGATTCTTGCCGATTATTCGCCACCGCAGAGATGGGAATCGATCGCGGAGGAGCGGCCAGATCGAGTCGCGGAAATATCGAAAAGCAGATTGATTGGGGTGGTAGCGCCAATTTCCGGAAAAAGCGAGGCTATGAGACGGCTCCCGCTGGGGACGTGGCACCCACGGGATCGAGTTGGGATAGACGGTGACGAGGCTCGCCGGCGAGATGGAGTGGACGCGGTCCGCGTCAGCGTGGGAGGTTGTGAAAATGCGCCAGTATCGAGGAAGCCACTTGCGTTCCAGGTGCAAGGTGGCGGGGCCAAAGCGGCGATGTCCCACAGCAGTAATCCAGGGTTCGGCGGCGGCGCAGGAAGCGTGCAGGGCGGATTCTATATTGTGAAGATCGAGGACGAGCCGATCGCAGATTTCGTTGAGGACTGCGGCGTACGGAGCGCACCAGAAGTGCTCGACGATTCCGATTTGGTAGCGGGCTTGACTCAGTTCCTGGTCCAGAAAGTTCTCGAATCCACTGAAGCGATCGACGAGGGGAGGGGTGCCACGCATCATGCGAAAACTGTTGCGTATCACGCGCGAGGCTACATCGTTGCGGTGATAAGGCAGTTTGAGTATGCGCGTAGAACGGACCAGACCAGGCGGGAGCGCAAGTGCGGGATCGGGCGCGCCGGGTTGGCGGAAGAGAATCAGATCGACGGTATAGTGACGGGCGAGATAGTTCAGCAGCGACGCGGTGCGCTGGGGGCCGCCGCCGTGCAGCGGGTAAGGCGGCTCGGGAGAGAGGATCAGGGCGGCCGGTTTAACCGTAGCGCTCAATGGCGGCAACATAGACCTCTCGCGTTTGCCGCGCTGTGCGGCCCCAGGAAAAAGTTCGCGCGCGGGCGATAGACTGCGCGCGAAGGATGGCGGCGCGCTCCGGGTTATCCAGAATGCCTTGCATGGCTTGGGCGATTTCGCGGACCGATTCAGCGTAAATGGCGGCCTCGCCGGCAACTTCATGGATTGCCGGATCGCGGGATACGATCACGCAGGCACCGCACTGCATGGCCTCGAGAACTGGCAGGCCGAAGCCTTCGTAATGAGACGGGTACACCAGCGCTAGCGCGCCGGAGTAGAGAGCGGGAAGATCGGCATCGGAAACCTCGCCGAGTATACGCAGGCCGGGTTCCGCGGGCATTTCAGTGAAATCGGCGCGACGACGACCGGCGACGACCAGGTCGACTTCGCAGCCGCGGCGGACTTCGCGCCAAGCTGCCAACAGCGTTGCGAGATTCTTTCGCGGCTCAAGAGTGCCGACGTAAAGGAAGTATTTGGCGTTTTGCGGGGAGGGGACAGGTTGAAAGTAAGCCGCGGCAGCGAGCGGGACGGCGACGATCCGTCCGGGGGAAACCTGGAAGCGCTCAATGGCTTCGCGCCGGATGGCTGTGCTGGGCGTGATGATCATGGTGGCGGTGCCTAACCCGATCAAGTAAGGAGTCCGCCCGCGAACGCGGCTCGCGTCGCGGTGCCAATCCGGATTCAGCCAGGGCGAGAGGTCATGGAGCGTCATCACGACGGGCAAACGCGGCAGGTAGGGAACTTCGAAATTAGTGCCGTGAAAAACATGCGCCTTTGCGCGCGTGCTCTCGCGGTTGGCACCCCACAGCCACCAACGGCGCTCCCTCGCATTTGACGGCGGAAGGCCCGCGCGCAAATTGCAAGGCGCTTCCGGCGGCATGCGAAAGGGCTGATCGGAGATCAAACTGAACTCATCATCTGAAAATTCGTGTGCTAAGGCCAGACTGAGCTCGGCGGTATAACGCGCGAGACCTCCGCTCGATAGCGTCAGGGGCGTTGCATCCAGGGCAACTCGCATGTTCTAGCGCACGAGATTCGAAATCGAGCGATTACGGCCTCCCATTACCAGTAACTTCATTTGTGCTGGAGTTCCCAGTCATAGGAGAGCTTCTCGTCGTTATACGGAATGCGGCCTTCGTCGCTCGGATTATAAAAGCGGTCGGTCAAGTAGACTAGCATGGCCGGTTCCGTGCCGAGCACTTTGTATCCATGCGCGACGCCGGGTGGAATGAGGATTTGCCATGGGCGGAGCGCGCCGACATACAGGGTGTTGCGAGCGCCAAACGTGGGTGAGTCTTCGCGCAGGTCAACCAGGACGACCTGGAACATGCCCATCACGGGGGTCCAAAGATCGGTCTGTTCGCGATGAATGTGAAAGGCCTTGATGGTGCCGGGATAATTCAGCGCGGCGGAGATTTGGGTCGAATGGGCCGGGAAATTGGCCGCGAACGATTGTGAGAGTCGGGCCACTTCTAGAAAATAACCGCGATCGTCGGGCCAGAGCGCGAAGGGTTGAATGCGAACGTCATGAATTCTTTTAGGGGAATCGATACTCAGGATCACGTCCCCGATGCCGCGAGAGCAAAAGGGCAGGGCAAATTCGGCTGCGGCCGCTCCCGCCATCAATGTACCGGCTGCGCAAGCTGCCGCTCCAAATCCTGGACTTGCTGGCGGCGGGTATGGGCGACCAGGTTGGCGGCCCGGAGCAAAGATTCAAATGTTCCGGCGTCTGTCCACCATCCTTCAAGGAAGGAAAACGTCATCGCGCCTTCGCGGATATAAGCGTTGTTCACGTCGGTAATCTCAAGCTCACCGCGCTTCGAAGGGACGAGCGAACGGATCTTCGCGAAGACCGTCTCGTCGTACATATATATGCCTGTAACGGCGTAGTTGGACTTGGGATTGCGCGGCTTTTCTTCGATGTTGACGATGCAATTGCCAACCAGTTCAGCGACTCCGAAACGTTCGGCGTCTTCCACTTCCTTCAGCAGAATCTTGGCCCCGCGTGTCTGATTGCGAAAGTCGTCGACGGCTTTACGAACGTTGCCTTCGATGAGGTTGTCTCCAAGGACCACGCAGATCTTCTGGCCATCGGCGAAGTGTTCGGCCAGCGCCAGCGCATCGGCAATGCCGCCTTCGCCTTCCTGGTAGGTATAGTCGATGTGCTTGAGTCCGAAGCTCTTGCCATTCGCGAGAAGGCGCAGAAAATCGCCGGAGTTCTTGCCTCCGGTGACCAGCATGATGTCCTGTATTCCCGCATCCACCAGCGTCTGGATGGGGTAATAAATCATCGGCTTATCATAGATGGGGAGCAGGTGCTTGTTGGTGATTTTAGTAAGCGGGAACAACCGGCTGCCAGTGCCGCCCGCGAGTACGATACCCTTCATGATGCTCCTACGCTCATGCCCCTGTTAGAATACCGAGTCAAATGAAGCAATACAACTGGAAGGACGTACCCGGCGAGCAGCTCAACGCGCGAATGCATCGCCAGATGATTCACGGAGAGACGATTACCATAGCCCGGCTGAGGCTCGGCAAGGGCGCGGTGGTGCCAATGCATCATCACATCAATGAACAGATCACCATGCTCGAATCCGGCAAACTCCGGTTCGAGATTGCTGGCGAGGAAACGATCCTAACGGGCGGTGAGGCGCTGACCATCCCGCCTTCCGCGCCGCACATGGTGGAGGCTCTGGAGGATTCTGTCGCGGTGGACGTATTCTCGCCGGTGCGCGAAGACTGGATTCGCGGCGAAGACGCCTACCTGCGCGAAAAGTAGACGACCGCTCACTTGGCGTCACGCCAGTTCGGGCCGATGCCGACCTCCGCGACCAGGGGCACGCGGAGCGCGTAGACGTTTTCCATCTCGTGCTTCACCATTCGCGCAACTTCGTCGGCATGTTCGGGCGAGGCCTCGAGCACCAGTTCGTCGTGCACTTGCAGGAGCATGGCAGCCTGATACGGCCGCAATTTTTCATCGATGCGGATCATGGCCAGCTTGATGAGATCGGCGGCGGTGCCTTGCAAGGGAGAATTGACGGCGGTTCTTTCGGCGAAACCGCGAGCGTTCGGATTGCGGCTATTCATGTCGGGAATGGGACGTTCGCGACCCAGCAGCGTTCGTGTCACGCCGCTTCCGCGAACCTGCTCGATGGTGGCATCGATAAACCGCCGGACACCGGAATAACGTTCGAAATAGCTCTTGATATAAGTCTCGGCTTCCTTGCGGGAAATGCCTAACTGAGCCGCCAAGCCGAACGAACTGATGCCGTAGACGATGCCGAAATTGACGGCTTTGGCATTGTTCCTCGCCTCGCGTGTGACCAGCATCGGCGGAACGCCCATGACTTCAGCGGCGGTCCGGGTGTGGATGTCTTCACCGGAGCGGAATGCCTCCACCAGCACCGGGTCTTCAGAGAGATGCGCAAGGAGACGCAACTCTATCTGGGAATAGTCGGCGACGAGAAGTTTCCAGCCATCCTTGGGAACGAAGGCCGCCCGGATCTCGCGCCCCAGCGCGGTCTTGATGGGAATATTTTGCAGATTCGGATTGGAGGACGAGAGGCGTCCAGTGGCCGCTCCGGTCTGGTTGAAACTCGTATGGATTCGGCCCGTCACGGGGTCCATCAGCGCTGGGAGCGCGTCCACGTAGGTGCCTTTCAACTTGGCGAGCCCACGATATTCGAGCACCTTGCGGACGATCTCGTGATCGGCTGCGAGGTCTTCAAGCACATCCGCCGCGGTCGAGACGGTTTTGCCCTTGCCATATCGCATGGGGGCCGGTAACTTCAGCTCTTCAAACAGGACGCGGCCCAACTGTTGCGGAGATCCGATGTTGAACTCGCGGCCGGCGAGCTGGTGAATCTGCATGGTCAGCCGGGCGATCTCCGTTTCCATTAGACTCGAGAGCCGCGCGAGTTCCCGCGCGTCAACCCGAATACCGGCGTGCTCCATGGTTGCCAGCACCTGCGCCAGCGGAAGCTCCATGGTTTCGTAGAACGACCGCAGTTGACGCCGATCTATTTCGGGATTCAGCTTTTCGTGCAACTCGATGAGGTGCAGCGCGTGTTCCGCGGGCCCCTCGCCCATTTTCAGTTCGAGGCGGCGCTGCACAAGCTGCTCGAGCGAGCACCCGTTTGGGTCCGCATCGAGGAGGAAGGCATATAGCGAAGGATCGTGAATGAAGCCGCGCGGTGTCATGCCCAGTTTCATGAAAGCAAGCAGTGACGACTTAATGTCGAGAGCGATCTTGGGGCGGGCGGGGTCTTCGATCAGCGGCTTCACCGCGGTGAGCAGCGCGCGCGAAACAATGCGCGCTTCGCCGGCTTTCCAGGCAAGGCCCAGATCGTCGGCGAGCACAAAAGCGATGGGCGCGTCTTGCGGAATTTTGTCGATGTAATCCGACACCGCCTGTTCGGAAGCAAGAGCGGCAACGTCTCGCTCGCGCGTGTCTTCGGCAGGCCCTAGTTCACGAAGGTGACTATAGAATTCGAGCTCCTTATAGACCTCGCGTAGCGCGGCTACGTCTGGCGGCCGCACTTCAAGGTCGGAAAATTCGAAGAGGATCGGGACGTTGGTTTCGATGGTTGCCAGCTTCTTACTTAAGAGGATGCGCTCGCGATTATTTTGAAGACTCTCGCGATACATCTTCTTCTCCACTTCGCCGGCGCGGTCGAGCGCTGCTTCCACGGAACCGAAACGCTCGATCAGGTCTTTGGCACCTTTATCGCCGATGCCCGGCGCGCCGGGGATATTGTCGACGGTGTCTCCTTTCAGAGCTAATAGGTCGGCCACCTGCGAGGGTTCAACGCCCATGAACTCCTTTACTTTCGCGGCGTCGTACCACGTGTCGTCCTTGGCTGGATTAAGCATGGCCACGCGATCGTTGACAAGCTGCAGCATATCTTTATCGCTCGAAACGATAACCACTTCGTAGCCGGCTTCGCGCGCCCGGCATGAAAGTGTGCCAATCACGTCGTCAGCTTCAAATCCGGGAAATTCGAGAATGGGGATACGCAGCGCTTCGAGAAGCTTGCGGATATAACGGATTTGCTCTGGCAGATCGGGCGGCATCTCGCTGCGATTGGCTTTATATTCGGCGAACTCCTGTTCACGAAGAGTGGGGCCGATGCTTTCAAAAACAGCGGCCATGTGACGCGGGTCGAAGGTCTTGTACAGCTTGCGCAACATGTTGCTGAAGATGAAAACGGCTTCTGTAGAGCTCCCCGCGCTGGTTCGCATGGGCGTGACTTGCATGCGGGCCCGCGCGTGATAGGCGCGGAAGATAAATCCGTAGGAATCGATGAGGAACAAACGAGGCGAAAGCACTTCGCCCATGATACGCCCGCCGACCATTTCGCGACAGATTGAGTTGCAAACTGTTGCGTTTTTGCGACAGTTAGCGCGATATACTCGTTTTATTCGAACACCTTACAGACGGGCTCTGAATTGCAATATACTCGTTTGAATTGCGACATGGCGCGAACGCAGAGATGGCCGGGAGCGGCGATTGAGATTTGAAAGCACGGTGCAACGCGAGGTTTCGACCTCGGGAATCGGGTTGCACAGTGGCGTGCCCGTTACGATTCGGGTAAAGCCAGCACCGGTATCAACGGGGCTGGTTTTCTTGCGTTCAGATCTTGATAACTTTCCAATCCCAGCGAGTTGGCGGCACGTTGCGCGGGTCAGCTATGCGACGAGCCTGATGCGCCAGGGCGTGCTCATTTCGACAACCGAGCACTTGCTTAGCACCTTTTATAGCCTCGGCATCGACAATGCGTTTATTGAAATCGATAATCTGGAAGTGCCTATTCTCGACGGCAGCGGTTGGCCCTTTGTCGAATTGATCCGCGAGGCGGGAATACGCTACTACAGGCGCAAGCGCCGCTATCTGCGGATCACGCGTCCAGTGTCCATTGAGGACCACGGCAAGCGGATTACGATACTGCCGGCCGACAGTTTTCGACTGACTTGCGACATACGCTTCGATCATCCGATGGTGGGAAAGCAGGCGATCGAAATGGAAGTAACACCAGAAAGATATACGGACCGGCTTGCGGCGGCACGAACGTTCGGATTTGAATATGAGCTCGACCAGATGCGCAATATGGGGCTGATTCGCGGCGCGACGCTAGAGAATGCAATCTGTTTTACGCGCGACGGGGTTCTAAACCCCGAAGGACTTCGGTTCCCCGACGAATGCTGCCGCCACAAGGCGCTAGATTTAATCGGCGATTTGGCGCTTATTGGAAAACCGCTGCTGGGGCATGTTATCGCCGAGCGCGCTGGCCACGCGATGCACGCGGCGTTAGTGTCGCGCATTATGTCGGATCCCACCTTGTATGAGATTCTGACTTTCGATCAACTAGCTTCGCGAGTGGCGCACGCGCTAATGTCTTAGAAATGCCCAAGAAAAAGAAGTTTGAGGCGAAGAAGGAGGTCCGCAAACTCGCCCGCGAGCGCGTGGGGGTGGTTCCGGCGTCGCAAGTGATCGTGCCCAAGTCTTCGCGAAAACCCAAATACAAAAAGACGGGCGAAGAGGAAGGTTAGAGAGCAAAAAAATCCCCCGCAAAAACTTGCGGGGGAACCTGAACTTCTTGAAACGGGCTGAAACTACTTGGCTTTCTTGGGCGGAACAATGGCGTCTTTCGCCGCCTTGGCCACGCGAAACTTCACCACTTTCTTGGCGGGAATTTTGATCGTCTCGCCCGTTGCAGGGTTCCGTCCCATGCGTGCCTTGCGGTCCACACGCACCAGACGCCCTAAGCCAGGCATCACAAAAACCCCGTTTTTCTTTACTTCGCTAACCGCCATGGTGGCGAGACTGTCCAAAAACAGGCGGGCGGTCTTGTTAGGTACTTCGCACGCCTCGGCGAGCGATCTCATAAGCTGCGTCTGTGTCATCCGTGTAACGGCCATCAAGCCTCCTGATTCTCTCTCATAAATTTCCAATCCCCTGCCCACAGCACGCCGGATCCGCGCCCCGCCAGCATGAACTGTGTTCCCGAATCGTTATAATCATACGGAACGTGTACCAGGATGTAAAGAGAAAACAGCCGAAAAAGCCCCACTTTTCCGGCCTTTCGGAGAGATTAAGACACTTTCACCTCTCAACACCGGCAAAGAGGTTGGTTGTGTGGGCAGGTGTAGGAGGCGCCGATGGGCCGCTCTCCACAAACTGGAGTTTCAGCACACCCCGGAGCTCGGAATCCAGTTTGATCCGTATCTCGGGATGAAGTTTCAAGAATTGCCGCGCGTTTTCGCGGCCCTGGCCAATGCGTTCGCCGTGATAACTGAACCAGGAGCCGCTTTTCTCAACCACGTTCTGCAGGACTCCAGTGTCAATCAAATCGCTTTCTTTGGAGGTGCCCTCTCCGTAAAGAAGATCGAACTCCGCTTCCTTGAAGGGGGAAGCAACTTTGTTCTTTACGATCTTCACGCGCGTTCGATTGCCGATCACCGTCTCGCCGTCTTTAATGGGGCCAGTCCTTCGAATCTCGGCACGCACCGAACAGTAGAATTTTAGTGCGCGACCGCCAGTGGTGGTTTCGGGATTGCCAAACATCACACCGATTTTTTCGCGCACCTGATTAATGAAAATCAGGCACGTGTTCGTTTTCGAAACCACGCCCGTTAGCTTCCGCATTGCTTGCGACATGAGCCGGGCATGCAGGCCCATGTGGCTGTCGCCCATTTCGCCATCAAGCTCGGCTTTGGGCACCAGCGCCGCCACTGAATCCACCACAACGAGGTCCACCGCTCCAGTAGCGATTAGCGCCGCCGCAATTTCAAGCGCCTGCTCGCCGGTATCGGGCTGGGAGATTAACAAGTTTTCGATGTCGACGCCGAGCTTGCGGGCATACTGAGGATCGAGAGCGTGTTCCGCATCAATGAAAGCCGCAGTGCCGCCAGCGCGCTGCGCTTCCGCGATGACCTGGAGCGTGATGGTCGTTTTTCCGGACGATTCAGGCCCGTAAATTTCGATCACGCGCCCACGCGGGAAGCCGCCGACGCCCAGAGCGGCATCGATGGAGATCGAGCCGGAAGAGATCACCGCGATAGGCTCAACGGTAGTCGACCCAAGGCGCATGACGGAACCCTTACCGAACTGCTTGTCTAACTGCACCAGCGCCAAATCGATAGCCTTGCGCTTATCCCGTTCATCCATAAAGACACTCCTTAAAAAAGCAGAAGTGCGCGGCTGAGAACATTTGTCTCTGATAAGCAACACAAATGTGCCATCCATCACGATCGCGATGATGCCGGGATCGACTTCGCGTAGGGGTGAGCGAAGAATCCTTAACTCTTTCGTTGGCATTAAACGTGCACAACAACCCATGTCATTAAGGAGTGTTAACGATGCTTGGATGGATGGG
>JANYJA010000124.1 GCA_025358575.1 Terriglobia bacterium | reverse complement strand
AGCGATTCCTGGTGCACCATTGCAATGCCAATGGCTTGAACCTCGGCAGGCGACTTGAGGAACACTTCGTGCCCATTCCAAAGCATTTGACCGTCATCGCGTTCCACCAGACCCGCGACGATCTTCATCAGGGTGGATTTGCCCGCGCCGTTTTCGCCGAGGAGGAGATGGACCTCCCCTCCGGCAACTGAGAGATTGGCGTCGCGGAGCGCCGTGACACCGCCATAGCGCTTCTGAATGTTCCGGAGTTCCAACACTGACGCGAATTAGTCTATCAAGCGTTACTCAGCGACTTCACCCAGATCTTCGGCGCGATTCTCGAATTTGGTAAGCGCGTGCAGAAATACGAGATCGACTTTGCCGACCGGGCCGTTCCTCTGTTTAGCGACAATCAGCTCTGCCATCCCGTGGAGATCTTCCCGGTCGCGTTTGTACACTTCCTCGCGGAAGATGAATCCAACCAGATCGGCATCCTGCTCGATGCTCCCCGATTCGCGCAGATCGCTTAATTGGGGACGATGATCGCCCACGCGGGTTTCAGGCGCGCGGCTCAACTGCGAGAGCACGAGCATCGGAACGTTCAACTCTTTGGCCAGAAGCTTCATGCCGCGCGAGATGGTGCTGATCTCCTGGTTGCGATTTTCGAAGCGGCCGCGACCGCTCATCAACTGAAGATAGTCGACGATCACCAACCCAAGTTTCTGTCCGCCCTGCTGAAGCCGCCGCAGTTTGGCGTGCATGTCCATCAGGTTCGCGCCAGCGGTGTCGTCAATATAGAGCGGGGCGTCGACCAATTTCGCGGCGGCTTGCTGCAGCTTCCGGCGCTCGTCCGCGTTTAAGTATCCGGCCCGGAAACGCTGGCTGTCCACATACGCCGAAGCGCAGAGCATGCGGGTCAGCAGCGATTCCTTCGACATTTCGAGCGAGAAGACGGCAACCGTCTCCTTCAGCTTGCTGGCCACATGGAAGGCGATGTTCAACGCCAGAGCAGTTTTCCCCATGGATGGGCGGGCGGCAAGGATGATCAACTCACCGGGATGAAAACCGCCGGTCATTTCGTCGAGCTTGGAAAATCCGGTGCTGATCCCTTTGAGCCGCTTGCTGGGATCGAGAAAAGCGTTCAGACCACCCTGATAGTTCTGGATAATCTCCAGGGGATTCATCAGGCCGTCGGTAACCTGTGCTTCGCCCAGCTTCAGCAGGGTTTCTTCAGCCCCCGCCAGGATAGAATCCGGATCTTCCTCCGCCATCAGGCAGCGGTTCATCAACTGCTGCGCGGCCGCGATGATTCGCCGCAGCATGGCTTTGTCGCGGATGATTTTGACGTAGCTATCGAGATTGGGAATGCGGGGGAGACCATCGTCGAGAGAGACGAGGTAGGTAAGGCCATCGACGGATTCGAGCTCGTTGCGGCGCATGAGCTCATTGGCGACGGTGACGCGATCGATACGCTCGGCGCGCTCGTGCAACTCGTGCATGCGCGCATAAATACGGCGATGCTTTTCGAGACAGAAGTCTTCCCCGGTGATGGCGCCGGCTACATCAATGAAGAAAGTATCGTCAAGGAGAATGGAGCCGAGGACGAATTTTTCGGCATCGATATTTGCGGGTAAACCTTTTTCTAGGGCGAGACTTGCGGTCGACGACATGGGCGGAAGGCTCTACCTTATCGCGCGCCTTCCCGCGGTCAATCGAGAAAAATCGTGGGTGTAGTTTCTAGCGTTTATCTTGTGGACAAAACACAATAAACAGGGCGGTGACCTGCGGAAACCTAAGTGCCTGAAACGGCGGGAGGGGGAGTTCCGAAGGCGCGAATGCGCAAAAGATATCCACACGCGTTCCACAAAAACAGGATATCGCAATTCTGTTTCGAACAGAATTGTAACGGCGCGTTTTAACGAACCGCGCGGAGATTGGGCACGGCGCGAAGAGACGGGGCGTCGCGCGTATCGACGGCGACCTGCTCGCCAGGGCCATTGAAACGGTAGCTCCGGCCCGTTATGGGGCCGCGCACCGAAAGGCCGGTGCGGCCCTGGTATTCGAATCGTACGGGCGTGCCGGTCCCCTCAACGCGCGGGAGCGACGGCGGCACCATGCTAACGCCCGGCGTGGTCCGCGAGACGCTTTTAAACTCACTTCTGGTTTTTCCGCAACAAGACATTTTCGTTATCCTCATCCTCTTTATAAAGGGCTTCCGGAGCGCGCGCGGAGGCGCGCTCCAGAAGAATAGCGCCCGCTGAAAAAGCGAGCCACAAAAGAAAGCTCTCGGCCCAGTCGCGGCCGATTGCAAGCGCGAAGGGAACCGAGACCCACAAGCTTAGGCAATAGAAGCAGTCGAGCAGATTGCCCCAGAACCCGGAGCCCACCCATTGGCGGAAACGAGCCAGCAGGTTCGCCGGCCCGTCTTCCGCGTGGAACAGGTGGGTGATGCGCCAGACGCCGAGAATACCCAGCGCCAGCCCGTACCAGCGCATGGTTACGACGCCTGGATACCGAGCAGATACAACAGCGTGCCCAAAGAATAGACCGCGTCATTGTAACCGTTGGTCATGCGGACGCTGCAATCCAGATTGACGGCGAAGGTGCAGAACGGCTGGCCGGGATCTAGCCAGCGGCCGCTGGCTGCAGTCACATCGACGGTAACGGCGCCGGAGCCGTCGACGGCGGGATCGTCGAAGGTCCCCTCGAAAGAGCTGCAGAGCAGATCGTCACCGTGGACGTAGGCACCGGAGAGTTGACCCGGACCGCCGCCGACGATTCCGAAACCGCCGATGTTGCCTTTGCGCACCGAAAGAGCGTAGGCGTTCATGAATCTCTCGGGTTGATTGGCGTGGAATTTCACCGTGAGCGGCGGATTCAAAAGGCCGCCGAGATTGAACAGAGCGCAATCGCCGCCGGTCTGCAACTGCATGGATACAGAGTTGATACCGTAGTCGGTTGGCCCGTCGTCGATATAGAGGGTGACCATGTCTTCGGCCCCCGCAACTTTGGCGCCGGCGGCTGTGTAGCCTTCGATGCGGAAATCGACCGGCCCTGGCGTGGGTGCATAGGTCGAGCTAGTGATCACGGCCTTGCGATCGCGATGCGTGAACACCCAGGCGGGATCGTTTTCGATATTGAGATAAGCGGGGGCGAGTTGCAGCGGTCCGCCATCGATTTGCAGATTGACGCCCAGTTGGGGACCGACGAGATCGCCGCTGTAGCCGGGGATTGCGACCTTCGCAATCTGCGGGTGAATGTAGGTTTCGGTGAAGAAATGCCAACTCGTCGTAAGGTGCGGCCGCTGCCGGATCGTGTAATAAGCCACGTTCGGATGGTCGAGGAAACAGGCGAAGAAGTCTAGCAGACCGAACCATGCGGCGCAGCGCGCTTGCGGCGTTCCGAGCACGGTATTTCGCGCGGTGATGCGGCCTTCGGCTCCGAGCGAGTTGCTGAGACCGACGCGCGCGCCATAGCCGATTGGCTGGCCGGCGGGCGGCGGCCCGGTTGGCGGGCCAATGAAAATGTTACCGATCGACTGAATCGCATTGCTGCCCTGGCAGGCGGTGGGAATGCGTCCCGCACATTCATCCGGAACGCAGATATTGATCTGCTCGAAGAATGGGACGTTCCAGAAAGGGGCGCTCTCGTAGCAATAGCCGCCGGGACGCATGGGGTCGAGAAGTTGCGCGATCACGTCCGGGAGAATCGCCGTGAAGAAAGCGTCGCCGGGAGCGATGTCCACATTCGCCTCGTGGACGTACTGCGCGAAAGAGCGTTTGAAGCGGAAGAGGTAGTTGCCGTTGCGGTCGGTTGTGGTGACGCCCAAAGTTTCGCGTGCGCCGGTTCCGGTATATGCCCCCCCGGCGAGTTCCGCGTTGGTCCGGTCGTATTGCAGGAATCGCAACACGCGCCCGGCGAGCGGCCCGGACTGGCATCGGCCAAAAAGATGGTCGACGATGCCGGAGACCGCTAATTGATCGATGCGGCCGATGGCGGAAGTTGTTGAACTGAGCGCCACGGAGGCGGCGGAAGCATTGATGGACGGCGTGGTGACGGCTCGTGCTACGCTGGCAGAGCCCGCCGCGGCATCGAATACTTGAGCTATCTGGGTCGGTATCGCATTTTGTCCCCGCAATGGCAGAACGATCTTTTTAAATGGCGGAGGATCGGGAATCGGACCCGGCGGCAGCGCCTTCACTCGATCCGGGTATACGGCTTGGATAGCCGCTTTCAGCGTTGGATTCTGCAAAGCGCGAACAAGGGCCCCTTGTGTATCGATGGCAAGATAGATCAGGCTGCACGGGTTGAAGATGCAGTAGTCGTTGTAGTGGCTGGCGTTGCCATAGATCAGGTAATCGAAGAGCGTAACGGGCGTGGTGCAGGTGAGCGTCAGATCGTCGAAGGTAGGATCGATGTCGTCGTCATTCGCCTGGATGATGACGTTGTAATTTCCGCCGGAACGGGTTGGAAACGTGATTTGGTCATGCGAGGTGACCCAACCGGTACCCGGGTTGTGTTGAACGGTGATGGCCCAGGCTGCGCCGGTTACGTGGACTGCCGGCGTGGCGGTAACGCCATCGTAAGTTCCGTTTCCCGTGTCTGCACCAGAAATGATAAAGCGTTGCGGCTGAGAAGCGAATTCCCGAAAACTTACGGAAACAGCCCACTCGCCCTGCATATTAATTGGCATGTTGTTGCCCTCCAAGGTCATTGATGACCTTCGGGCATTAGTGCAGGTCGGGCGCTCTCCGTTTCACCAAGTCGACAATTTACCTGACAAGCAGGCCGCGCGTCCGCAGCCAGTCGGCCAGCAGCACCGGCCACGTCGAAAGGGCCGGATCGTAAGAGGCTAGGCCAACACCGTGTTGACCTTTCTCGTAGACGTGCATTTCGGCGGGCACTCCGGCCTTTCGAAGAGCCATGTAAAACATGATGCTGTTTTCGACAGGCACTGCTGAATCGGTGGTGGTGTGGAACAGAAACGTCGGCGGCGTCTGGGGAGTGACCTGCAATTCGTTAGACAGGCTCTCGACCAATTTTGGATCGGGATTGTCGCCCAGCAGATTCTTAAGCGAGCCACGGTGCGTATACGGGGTGGTGAATGAGATCACGGGATACGAGAGGATCATGAAATCGGGACGGCTGCCAACTCGGTCGATAGCGTCGGCCGCACTGGGATTGCCGCTATCGAAATGAGTTCCCGTAGTTGACGCCAAGTGTCCGCCGGCTGAGAAGCCCCACACTCCGATTCGGTCTGGTGCGGCGCCAAGATCCGCGGCATTCGCGCGGACATAGCGGATGGCGCGCTGCGCATCGCCAAGTTCGATGGGATGGTGATAGCGAGGGCCGAGTCGATACTGCACCACGAACGCCGCGATTCCGTAGCCGTTCAGCCAATGCGCAATTTGGAGGCCTTCGTGATCCATCGCCAGCATGCCGTATCCGCCGCCGGGAAGAACCACGACGGCGGTGCCGACCGGCTTATCCGGAAGATAGATCGTGATCTTGGGCTGGTCGGAGTCGGCGGTGCCGAGGGCTCCGGGCGCGCCATTCAGCCACAAAAGAACTGTTTTTGGCGCGGTCGCGGCGCCCAGCGTTCCCGCGGCAAGCGCCAGCCCTACGGCTGCTTGCACAGCAAAATTCTTCAAGCGTTTGGTCATGCTATAGTTTGGTTCGAACGGGCCTCTCGTGTCCATCGGGCCTGCTCTCATCATCCCTTTCTCATGCCGACTTCCGCTTCGCGCCCGATTGGTGTTTTTGATTCTGGAGTGGGGGGATTGACGGTGCTGCAAGCTTTGCGCCGCAAACTTCCGCATCGTGATTTTATCTATGTGGCAGATACGGCGCGCCTTCCGTATGGCCGCAAACCTACGGCGATGGTCGAATCGTTTGCGCGGGAAATCACCGCATTTCTTATCAATGAGGGAGTGGAAGCGGTGGTTATTGCGTGCAACACGGCGAGCTCCGCGGCGCTTCCGCAACTCGCCAACGAATCTCCCGTGCCGATCTGGGGCGTGATTGATCCAGGGGTAGAAGCCGCGATCCGCGCAACCCGAACGCGGCACGTGGGCGTCATTGGAACCACGGGAACCATTCGCAACGGCGTCTATCGTCGCAAGCTGGAAGAACGCGGGCTTTCCGTTTGGGATCGCGCCTGCCCGATGTTCGTGCATCTGGTGGAAGAAGGCCTAGCCAATTCGCCCGAGGCCACGCTGCTGGCCAAGCACTATTTGCAAGACCGGCCGGAGATTGACGCGTTGATCCTAGGCTGCACGCACTATCCGGTTCTTCGCGATACGCTCGCGGAAGTGCTGGGTCCATCGGTGCATTTGGTGGACAGCGCCGAGGCGACGGCCAATGCAGTGAGCGCCGCCATTTCCGACGGGCTCGGCAGCGGACGCATTACGCACTATGTCACAGGCGATACCAAAGCTTACGAGCACACCGCTGAAGTGATCGGCGGCGTGGATGGAAAAATTGTTTTTCTACCCGTCGACCAGCTAGCCACGCACACCGCTCTCTCGAACGCATTATGATGAGCGAGTGAAAACTGTCGCTCTACTCGCCTTCGCGGCCTCGCTGTTGGCCGCCGACCCCACCGTCCGCTACCTCTCCGACAAGAAAGTCTGGATGCTTCAGTCGAACCAATCCACCTACGCCTTCGGGGTGAACGATCAGGGCGAGTTGCAGCATATTTACTGGGGCGCGAAGCTTTGGCGTGCGGAAGACCTGGCCAGTCCCGTGCGCGGCCGCGAGCTATCGTCGTTCGATCCGCATGAAACGCTGACCAATGAAGAGTACCCGGGATGGGGGGG
>JANYJA010000121.1 GCA_025358575.1 Terriglobia bacterium | reverse complement strand
GCCGGCGCGGTCGAGCGCGAGGTCATCGGTGTTGGGGATGCGTCCCGTGGCGACGAGGAGATGCGACCCTTCGACCGAGCCGGTGTTCCAGATGAGCTTGACACCGGCCGAAGCGCGGATGTTCTGGCATCCGTTGTAAATTCGAATGCCTTCGCCTTCGAGAATTTCTTGCACGGCTTGGGTGACGTCGGAGTCTTCGCGGGCCATGATGCGCTCGCCCCGATTGATGATAGTGACTTCGCTCCCGAAACGCCGGTACATCTGGCCGAACTCCAGAGCGATGTAACTGCCGCCCAGGATGATGAGATGTTCGGGAAGGAAGTCTACCTCCATCATGGAAGAGTTAGTGAGGTAGGGAATCCGATCGAGACCGGGGATCAATGGGATCTGGGCCCGCGCGCCGACGTTGAGAAAGATGTTGTCGGCGGTGTGTGTCTCGCCATTCACCGCGATGGAGTGGGCGTCGAGAAATCGCGCATGACCTTCGATGCCGGTGAGGTTCGGCGTCGTCTTCATGCTTTTTTCGACGGCGTCATGCGACTGGGCGACGATAGAATCCTTGCGGGCTTTAACGGCTTTCATGTCGACGACGACGGAGCCTGCGATGTTGACGCCGTAGTCGGCGGCGCGGCGCACGACGTGAGCGGTGCGCGCGCTGGCGATGAGCGTCTTGGTAGGGATACAGCCGGTGTTGACGCAGGTTCCGCCGAAGAGCTTGCGTTCGATCATCGCGGTGGAGCGCCCGGAGGCGGCGAGTTTCCCGGCGAGCGAAGGGCCCGACTGGCCGGCTCCAATCACGACGGAATCGAAGTGAGACATCCGCTTCAGTTTAATCGACCCGCACTGTTTTACATTGAATATGCGATGACACGGGAAATGGCAGTGCATGCGCTGGAAGATTGCCGAACGCGGATCGACGATGTGGACCGCCGGATTCTGAGGCTGCTGAATGAAAGAACGGGAATCGTTGAGGAAATCGGCCGCATCAAGAAATCGGCCGCGATGCCGATTTACGAGCCCAAGCGCGAAGACCAGGTGTACCGCAATGTGATCGACAGCAACGCCGGGCCGTTGACGGAAGATGCGGTTCGTCGTGTGTTCGAGCGCATCATCGACGAAATGCGAAAAGTGCAGCGAGTCAGGATGGAGACGGAATGCTCGTAGTGATGGAAGAAGGCGCCAGCGAGGCGCAGATCCAGAAGGCGATTGACCGGCTGGTGGGGTTGGGATTCGATGTGCACCGGTCAACGGGCGTGGTGCACACGGTGCTCGGCGGTGTTGGGGGGAAGGACTTCGAACCCGAGCTGTTTGCAGTGATGGATGGCGTGAAAGAAGCGCATCGCATCGTGTCGCCCTATAAGCTGGCCAGCCGGAGTTTTCGTCCCGGCGGAACCACGGTGAGGATCAAGGACGTCGAGATCGGGCCGGGCGCGGTGGTGGTGATGGCGGGGCCCTGCAGCGTAGAGAGCCGGGATCAGATCGAGCGGTCGGCGGAGGCCGTGGCGCGCGGAGGAGCGCGGGTGATTCGCGGCGGCGCGTTTAAGCCGCGAAGTTCGCCATATAGTTTCCAGGGAATGGGCGAAGAGGGGCTGCAACTGCTGCGCGGGGCGGCCGACCGAAACGGATTGCTGGTGGTGAGCGAGGTGATGGATCAGACGCAGATTCCACTGCTGGCGGCCTATTCGGATATTTTGCAAGTGGGCGCGCGCAATATGCAGAATTACAATCTGCTGCGCGAATTGGGGAAACAGCGGAGCCCGGTGCTGTTGAAGCGCGGAATTGCGGCGACCATCGAGGAGCTGTTGCTCTCGGCGGAGTATATTCTGTCGGGTGGAAATTACGACGTGATCTTGTGCGAGCGCGGGATAAGGACGTTTGAAACGTATACGCGCAACACCATGGATATTTCAGCGATTCCGGTGGTGAAGAAGCTGTCGCACCTGCCCATGGTGGCCGACCCTTCGCATGGTACGGGGCGGCGCGACATGGTGCCGGCGATGGCGCGGGCCGCGGTGGCGGCGGGTGCGGACGGTCTGCTGATGGAGGTGCATCCAGATCCCGACCGGGCGCTGAGCGACGGCGCGCAATCGCTCGATCCACAACAGTATGCCGAACTGATGCTGCAATTGCGGCTGATCGCGAAGGCGGTTGGAAGGACGCTGTGATTGATACCGTTGCGATCGTTGGCGTTGGGCTGATAGGCGGTTCCTTCGGATTGGCGTTGAAGGCGGCTGGCTTTCGAGGCCGGGTGGTGGGGGTCAGTTCTTCGGCGACGATGCAAGAGGCGCTCGAACGGGGCGCCATTGATGCCGGGCTGGATCTGGCTAACGCAGCGGGCATTGCGGATCTGATTTATCTATCGCAACCCATCGGCCGCAT
Organism: Terriglobia bacterium; assembly: GCA_025358575.1. GTDB lineage: Bacteria > Acidobacteriota > Terriglobia > Bryobacterales > Bryobacteraceae > JANYJA01. The sequence goes on along the minus strand of JANYJA010000121.1, from coordinate 14,554 downwards.
TGTTGATACCTTGCGGCATCTGAATGCCGTGGTGAAACCGGGCGCGCTTGTCACTGACGCGGGCAGCACGAAACACGCGATTGTAACCGCCGCGCGGGATCACTTGAAGCGGGCGCGATTTCTGGGCGGACATCCGATGGCGGGCAAGGAGACGCGCGGCGTTTCAGGGGCCGATCCAAATCTGTTTCGCGACCGCCCTTACGTGCTGACGCCAGGCGATCCTCAAGAACTTGAGACCGAGAAGGCGAAGGAGTTTCTTAGCTGGATTGAAAGCATTGGCGCACGCCTGGTGACGCTGGGTGCGGAAGAACATGACCGCCTTGTCGCATACAGCTCGCACATGCCGCAGCTCGCTTCGACGGCGCTGGCCGCGGTAATCGGTGAAGAATCTCCGGATGCAGTGAACGTCGGCGGGCCAGGATTAATGGATGCCACCCGGCTGGCACTCAGCTCCTATGAGCTGTGGCGCGATATTTTGGCGACCAATACCGGCGCGATTGAAGAAGCCTTAAGTGCTTACATCGGCAAGCTGGAATTTTTGCGCGAGAACCTGCGGACACGCGCGGTGCAGGAAGAATTCGTTAAAGCGGGTGAGATGGCGCGCCGACTGCGGGAGCTACCGCTGCGCTGACTGCCTCGCGGGAAACGTTTCCTCCAGCTGCTGCGCAAGCGGTTCCGGAATGGTTCGCGATTCGTAGCCAAGGTAAGTATTCACGTAAAGACAGTCACGCGCTGTTTGCGCCATTTCGTGTTGCGCGGCTTCCGCGGGCGAAGGCAGGTCGGGGCGACCGGAGATGACCGTGGTCGCGGTGGTGCACTGGCCAGTTAGCGCTGGAAATAGATCGCGACACACCAGATCCGTGGCTTCTTCGCTCATGGATCGATAAGTGGTGTATTTTCCACCGGCGATGTGGACGATGCCGCTTTCAGCGCGCCAGATGCGGTGTTCGCGACTGGTCGAAGTTGCGGACGAAGCACTCGTCTTGATCAGCGGTCGTAGTGAGCTGTAAGTCGAGATGGGCGTGGTGTCGGCTTTGGGATAGAGGCGCCGAACCACATCGGTGAGATATTCGGTTTCTTCCGCGCTGATCTGCACTTCATCCGGCGAAGCGTTGTGATCGACATCGGTGGTGCCGACTAGGGTAAGTTGACGCCTGCTTCCCCAGGGAATCAAAAAGACAACGCGGCCTTGCGGGTCAAAATGGGCGATGGCGTTGTCGCTTTGATTCAGGCGCGGAAGAATCAGATGCGAGCCGCGCACCAGGCGCAGATTGTCAGAGGCGGCCCAAGCTCCGGTTGAGTCGACGACCTGCCGCGCGTTAATTTCGAAGCGATCGCCGGTGAGCGTATCGCGTGCCTGCACGAGAGTGGGAGATACATCCTCAGCTTCCACGTAATTCACCACAATGGCACCGAGGCGGGCGGCATCGAAGATGTTGTCGAGCACCAGCCGGGCGGAATTCACTTGGCAGTCAAAGAAGAGTTGGGCGCCGCGAAGATGGCGGGGCTCCATTGCCGGTTCCATGCTACGCAGTTCAGCGGCGGAGATGCCGCGATGCCGAGCCACATTGCGTTTGCCGGCAAGCGCGTCATAGAGCGTGAGGCCAGCCCCGTAGAAGACCTTCGCAAAGGGTTCGTAAAGCGGAATCAGGAAGGGCTGTGGCGCAACCAGATGAGGCGCGATTCGAAGTAGCGTGGCGCGTTCGCGCAAGGCTTCGCGAACCAGGTGAAATTCAAAATATTTGAGATAGCGAAGTCCGCCATGGATGAGCTGTGAATTCTTGCCGCTGGTTCCGGAAGCAAAATGGTTTTTCTCGATGAGCGCGATGCGCAGCGGAGTGCCCGTGGTGTTTGCGCGCAAGGCCAGATCGCGCGCGACGCCGGCACCATTGATGCCCCCGCCGAGGATGAGCACATCGTAATCTTTGGAGCGGAGGCACTCCAGATGATCGCCGCGATTAGGCATGTAAAACTACTTTAACCGCGATGGGCGCGCGTATTTTTGAGCTAGCCAAGCGATCAGCATGCCAGCGAAGGACGCCACCGCGATTACACCGAGGTGCCAGACGACAACGTGCGTGACATTTTGAATGGGGCAATGGAGAGCTAGAACCGCGAATCCTGTTAACCCGGCGAAGCCACCCGCGGTAATGCCAGTTAAGAGAGGCGATATGAGAAACCCTTTTCGGAGGAGAAGCCAGACGAGCATACCGCTTCCGGCGGCGCATATTGTCCCGAATCTGAAGCAGGGGATGCCACGGGCCACGAAGCGATCCATCGCGAAGTTATCAAACATGGCGAGCGTAATAAGAACGAGAGCGAGAAGAACGGTGGGGAAGACAACTGCCGGATTCAACGAGCGTTTCGCGCCCGGGATCATCTGCGGAACAAGCGTTGCGGAGAGGAATAGTGCACACGCGGAGATTCCCGCATAGATTGCGACTTTCTGGAAAATGCTAAGCGCGTAAAAGCCAAGGTACCCGACTGGCATTGCGGCGGAAAGAGCAAAGACGATGAAGAGCGCAGTGAAAAGGAGAGTCAGGGTTCGGTTCGAGGGCAATGGTCGCACGGGCGCTAGATTTTCGGTCATCCTTGCTGCGAAACTATTCAGCGCGGGAACGTCCACGGGGAATTCGGCGAGCGACGCTTGCAGCGCGCGGCACCCTTCGCAAGCCGCGAGATGGTCATGGGCGGCGGCGGGTAGGGTTTGGCCGTCGGAGAGAAGGCGGCAGAGCTGGTTACACGTCATCGGAACCGCCGAATAGTTTTCGCAATTTTTCGTAAGCTCGATGGGCCTTCTGCTTCACTGAACCGACGCTGGATCCGGTGGCGAGCGCGACCTCTTCCAAGCTAAGGCCCGAGACCTTCAGCATCAGTATTACTTCTCGCTGAGCGGCGGGAAGGGTTTCGAGAAGCTCCGTAATTGTGGGAAGCTCCCGCGAGGGAGCGCAAGCCGTCGGTTCGGGCAAAATCTCGGTCTGTACTTCGTGTTCCGCGATCCTACGCGTGCGCCGATATTGATCCACGCGGACCCTTCGCGCGATCGCGTAGAGCCAGGGAAGCACTGGTTCGGGAGAGCGATAAGTATGGCGGGAGTTGTGAATTCGCAGCCAGAACTCCTGCAACAGATCTTCGGCGCGTGAGCGGTCTCGAACCTGACCGAGGAAAAAATGGAAAATCCGCGGGCTCAGCTTGTTTACTAGCGTTGCGGCTGCGGCTGTATCGGCTTGCTGGTAACGCTGCATGAGAGTTTCAAATTCACCGGTGGGCGTCACCGGGTTGACCTACACAGAGGTTTCGCGAGCGCGGTAGCAAAAGTTACGGTCATCCAGAATGCGATTCGATTATCGCAAACGGGCGGCGAGCGTAACTTTCCTGGCCAAGACGCCGAATCCCTCGGCGTAGGAGCCTGATGCAACGGATCGAAGAAAAACATTTGCTGGTGACGAGGTGGACGCACTGGGTGAACTTTCCGGTCTTATTCCTCATGATTTGGAGCGGCCTACAGATTTACTGGGCGAACGATGTTTACCGCGTCGGCGCGCTTCACTTCTTTCCGCAGTGGGTCTATAGCCTGCTGCATTTGGATCACAGCCTGGCTCAAGGGATGGCGATCCACTTTTTTTTAGCGTGGATCTTCGTGATCAACGGAATTCTCTACGCGGCTTTCACAATGATTTCGGGACAGTGGCGGCAGTTGGTGCCTGACCGGAAGTCGCTAGTACAGGCGATAAAGGTAACGCTTTACGATTTGGGGTTGAGCAAAGAGATGCCGCCTCAAGGCAAATATAACGGCGCGCAGAAAATCGCGTACACCTCAATCGCGGTCATGGGTGCGGGCAGCGCGGTGACGGGTTTGGCTATCTATCGTCCCATCCAGCTTTCGTGGATGACGAGCTTATTGGGAGGATATCCGGCGGCCAGGACGGAACATTTTCTATTGACCATGGCATTTTTGGGGTTCTTTGTGATTCACATTGCGCAGGTGGTTCGGGCGGGATACAACAACTTCCGGTCGATGGTGAGCGGCATCGAACTGAAGAAGGAAGAAGCGGCCGATGTCTAAGCGAACGCCGGAACAGGAAATGGCCGTGCGCACGCGGCGAGGATTTTTAGCGCTGGGATTGGGTGCGGCGGCGGGCATCGCGGGCTGGGAGCTGCTGCGCCATGGCGCCGAAGAGGACGGCTTGGCAGCAGGATTCCGGCGTGTCCAGGCATTCAACGAACGCGTGACGAGCGGGACGCTTTTTCGAGCGGGACATCTCGCGCCAGGGTTTCCGGTTTCGAGAGCGGAAGCGCCCCGAGCCAACGGGGACGAGGGTCTTACCGACGATGTGGAAGACGACGACTGGCGCCTCGAATTGACGCGCTATCACGAGAGTCAGGCGGGCAGCAAGCTCGAGATGAGTGACATTCGGAAGCTTCCCAAGGCTGAGCATGTCACGGAGTTCAAGTGCATTGAAGGGTGGAGCACGGTGGTGCACTGGGGCGGCGCGCGGCTGGCGGACTTCACGGCGGCATTCGCGGCAGGGTCGGAGCGGGCGCAATACGTCGGGTTGCGGACACCGAACGGGGAGTATTACGCGGGGGTGGATACGCCGAGTGCGTTGCATCCTCAGACGCTGCTGGCATACGAAATGAATGGCGAACCGCTCAGCGATGAGCACGGCGCTCCGCTACGGCTGGTAATTCCGGTGAAGTACGGAATCAAAAATTTGAAGCGAATCGGCGCACTCACTTACACGGACATGCGTCCGGCGGATTACTGGGCGGAACGCGGGTATGACTATTACGCGGGCCTTTAACTTTACAGTTGACACAAAAACACTTAGGAGACGACAAATGAAACTAACGATTACGGCACTCACGATGGCGCTCGGACTTAGCTTTACAACGGCCGGGTTTTCCCAAGACAAAATGGACGATAAGAAGATGGACGACAAAATGGCGATGGGAGACAAGATGTCCCACGACACGATGGGAAAAAAGACGAAGAAGCTGAAGAAGAGCAAGATGAAGCACAAAATGTCGGGCGACAAGATGGCCGGCGACAAGATGGCTGGCGACAAGATGGACCCTAAGCAATAATTCCGAGGGCGGGCCTGGGCGTTCATGCAAATCGCCCGGGCCTTTTTTCCAGGAGGATTTGATGCGCAAACGGAAGTTGATTGCGGCGGCGGTCATTATGATTGGGGGCTTCATCGGACTGGCAGCTTCAGAGCTTCCGGATCACAAGGCGGCGGGGCGAATTCCGGTGCTCTTGGAGCTATTTACGTCGGAAGGATGCTCCAGTTGTCCGCCGGCCGACAGGCTTTTGGAGAAGCTGGATCGCGAGCAGCCGGTTGCTGGCGCGGATTTGATTGTTTTGAGCGAGCATGTTGACTATTGGAACTATCTAGGATGGTCCGATCCGTATTCGTTGGCGGCCTTCAGTCAGCGTCAACACGACTATGCGTCCAAGCTGGGGACCGACGAGGTTTACACGCCCCAACTCGTTGTGGATGGCATGAAGCAATTTGTCGGGAGCAATCGAGCCGCGGCTTTGAGCGCGATTGAGGAAGCCGTGCGAACGCCGAAGGTACCCGTGAGTCTGCATGTAGTCAGAAACGGCGGCGACGTGGAGGTTCATTTGGAAGTGGGTGGCTGCGCGGGCGGGGTGGCTTACTTAGCGCTGGCATCCGAGCGTGCGATATCGCAGGTGGCGCGCGGCGAGAATGCGGGGCATGAATTGAGCCACGTAGCGGTGGCCTACTCAATGCAGAAAATTGGGACAGTCAGTCACGACGCGGGCTTACGAAAGGATTTGCGGATGGGAGTCAGGCCGGGAGCCACGCGGATCGTCGTGTTCGTTCAGGATGCCAAGACGGGCAGCGTGGTCGGGGTAGCGCAGGGGCGGGTTTAGCCGTTTCTTTTTACGCCGCCGGAAATTTCACGGTGGTCTTGGGCTTCGGCGTCCCCGTTTTATGCGGTGTCAGCGAAACGTTTAAATCCAAGTCGCTGACCTTTTCCCCCAACCGCACGACGAGTTTCTTAATACCCGGCGCGGACGTTACGACGTCGAAGACGGCATGCCTCGGAGTATGAATTTCCGCCGATAGCGTCCATCCTTCCTTCTGCAACTCGGCGTTCTGCCCGTCGAACGTCAGGTCGGCATCGGTGACCATCTGCCACAGAAGTTCCACTGGCTGCGTCGCCGAAAGGGTGTCTTCAAAAATCACGGTTTGCCTCTGTGCCAACCCCACGCGGCGTATCAGGCTTTTAACTTTCGCTGGGTATGTCTTCGAGAGATCGATTTGCACCCACGAGAGTTCCGGCGAAAACTCATGGCGCACTAAGCGCGCTTCCGCCTTGGCATCCTGATTTTCATCGTCAATCAGAATGGTGTTGTGGAACTCCGTGCGCGATCGCGGATATTGACCCAGGTCGATGGCCCAGTTCACGCCCCCGGCGGTGAACGCAAAACCGCCGAAGTCGAAGTGCGCGTGACCGTTCTTGTTGTCGCCACCTTTCACGGCTAGGAAAAGCGCCGCCGGGTCGTCCCAGGCACTGCGGAAGATGGCCGTCTGCGCACCCGCGAACAAAGCGTCTAGCGGCCAAGCGGCCGCTTGCGGAGATTTCGTCTCCCTTGGATACCACACCAGCGCGAGCGCGTCGGCACGCGCCGTGCGCTCCGTCTGCCGCTCTTCATGCCACGCCAGCACCGGTTGCGCGAAGCGGCGGCCCAGCCAGAACAGCTCCGGCGCGCTTCCCAAATCGTCAGAATTGTCGAAGCCAGTGAGTATCTTTCCCGAAGGCCCCGTAGAATACACCCGAAAACGCCCGGCGTGCTCGAACCCCTTCGCTGAAGAGAGTCCGAAATCCGTCCCTAAGGCCGACTCCATTGCCGACACGAAACAGGCCACTGCCTCGGTCGCAATATGAAAGAGGCCGGAAGATTCCTGCGGACCGCCATCTACGTTGTAGATCGACATTCCACGCGGAATCGATTCCAGCACGCCGCGCATGACCGCGGCGCATTTTTCCGGCTCCTCATCGGCGACCGCGAGAGCCCCTATGCCCATCCCGGTGTTGCCTAGCAGGTTCCACACGCCCGTGCCGACCGAAGCGGCTCCGGATGTTCCATAAACGGCGATCGCCGGGTCGATTCCCTTTTCGACGATGGCCTGCTTGATCCACAATCGTTCTTGCGCGACCAGGCCCGGGAAGAGCCAGTCATAACCGATGGCCATCGCCTGCGTCACTTCAGCGACTTCCGGAAAGTGGGTGGAATTCCAATCTTTTATGCTCGCCGCGGAGTGCATTTCCCGAACGGCCCGGTCGAGGAAAATTTTTCGTCCGTCGAGGCGATAGACCAGCGCCAGCGTATACATTCGTTCTAATAAGCGGCGGCTGGGCGGGGGGATTCGGATCGTCTGGGGCTTCAATTCCAGCGGCGGGACGGTGAGCAGACGATCCGCTTCCTTCACCAGCTCCGCGAAAATTTTGCGCGCGAGCGGATTTTCCTTGGTTAGCGAACGGAGGCGCGGCAGTTCGGCGTCGGTCAAAATCAGCCGCGGATGCTCCGCCTTCAAAGTTCGCAGCGGCGACTCCGTTTCACCCCGCAACCGGCTCAACGCAGCCCCGAGTAACGCAACTCGCCCCAACAACGCTCTTCTGCCAAATCCCCGGTCGAACACTGCTCTCAGTTTAAGCCTCCGCGCGTAGGGAACAAAAATTCGGCGGGCGGCGTATACTCCAAGTGAGCGCTGTTGCGCGCTACGAAATAATCAATTTATGCCTGAAATAATGACAGCTTCGTTACATCAGATACAAGGCCTTCTGGCCGATCACGGGTACGACGTCACCGAAGTGAATGCGGATGTTCTTAAGATTCGCGAAGTGGAAAGCGGCGTCTCTTTGAGTGCCGTGCTCGCCAACGATATTCTGTTCCTGAGCCTTACCTGCATAACGGCGCCAGAGTCGGCCATCACCCCGGCTCTTATGCGGAAAATGCTCGACTCGAACAACGGGATCTCGACTTCTCATTTCCAGCTCTACCCTGCCGCCACGGGGCAAGTCGCGATCACCTTGAACAATTTTTGCAAGCTGCAAGACATGGGTCCGGAAGACGAAGACGATATTCTCTCCTGCGTCCATTTCCTGCTGATCGACGTGATTGCCGCTCGCGGCGTGGTCGGAAACATTTCGTAATTCACACGAGGAACTCAAATCGATATGCCATTTCTTTCGGATCTTTTCGGCCGCGCCGGACGCGTCACGCGCGGTCAGCTGAATCAGGGTATGAATACGGTGGAGGACGCCACCTTTGAAGCTACGATCAACCAGACCGTAGCCGATATGAAGGATCAGCTCAACAAAGCTGTGCGCGCGTCGGCCATGGCGATGAGCAATCACAATCGCCTGGAAGCCGAGTATCAGAAATACGTGCGGCAGTCGCAGGAGTGGAAAGACCGGGCTAAGCTCGCGCTCGACGCTGGCAACGAGGATTTGGCGCGTAAGGCGCTGGAGAAAAAGGCCGAGTCGGACCGGCAGGTTGCGTCGATGCAGACTTCCATTGACCAGGCGCGCGATGCCAGCGAGAGCCTGAAGAGATCGGTCGCTGAGCTCAATCGCAAAATTGAAGAAGGCGAACGCACCGCCACCACGCTCATCGCGCGCAAGAATGCCGCGCTGGCCCAGACCAAAGTTGCCGAAGCTCTGGCCGGAGTGGGGCAAGGCGATAACGCTTTCGCCGCGCTCGGAAAATTTGAAGAATCGGTTGCGCGGCAGGAAGCCACTGCCAAGGCCTTTGACACTCTCTCCAAAACCGGCAAGGGAGATTCCGATCTGGAAGCGCAATTCGCGGCGTTGAAAGGCGGCGACGTGGATGCCGAACTCGAAGCCATGAAGCGCGAGCGCGTCACAATGCAGCCGCAGCTAACCTCCGGAAGTCCGCGTCCCGCCTCCGGAAATTCATAGCGCATGTTGTCCACCGCCCTGCTGCTGGGCCCTATCGTCGCGCTGGTATTCGTGCTCATGAGCTTTTTTAAAAAACCCACCCCGCCCACTCCCGCCTCGCCGGCGCAGAATCTCGCACAGTTGAATATCACGCAGGCGCGCGTGGGAGATGCACTCTCCATCGCCGGCGCGGGAACTAACTTTGCTGATCTCGAATTTACGGTGGATCGCCGCAACATCGACGAATCGGGCGGCCTTCGGTGGACCGAAGTGAGCGGCCTCTATGAGAATCGCCGCGTTACTCTCACGGTTCACGATGACGACGAACTTCAAGTCAACGGAGCGCTCGATCCAGTAACGCCGGCTCTTGAAAATCTTGGTGTGACCGAAGAAGACCTCGCACAACTGGATGAGCAGCAGAACTCGGGGAACGTGGTGGAGTATGAAGGCAAGCCTTTTCATTACGAGTGGAGCCGCGAGGTGCGCCACTTCCGCGATGGCGCGGGACCAGGCGAGGGTTATTATGCCTGGCAGTTCCGCGAAGAAAGCGGGCCGCGTGAATTGGTGATCAGGAAGCGCGAGGGCCAAGCCTTTCAGGTCTCGGTCGAGCGCCAAATCAACCCCGGCGATATCTCCGTTTATCGCGCCTGACGGAGCGCTGAAGCAGTTCCAAGCAGGCGCGCACGCGCAACGAGGCGCATTGCATGTCCAAACGACTTTCAGGATCCGTCGCCATCGCAATCATCTTGGGGATGATCGCGGTCATTATCGCTGGGTCCGGCGGCCTACCCCGCGATCTTAAATCCCATATTTCCGAAGAACAGGGCCAGCTTGCATCGGCGCAGACGCGTTTCCACACGGAGCGCGATCGGGTGATGCAGGCGCTTGCCGCCGAGCCGGAACTATTCCGCGCGCAGTCGATGAATACGTTATGGCCGGAGCGCATCCGCAAAGACGAAGCCGCGTTGGCGGAAGCGGCGCGCGACAACACGCAGCTGCAACAGCTTCGCCAGCAGAATAAATCCGACTCGCGACCGCGTGCCGAAGCATTGCTGACCAGTGCGCACAGGCTGCAGGATTCGGCTCTCTCCGACGCTGACGATCTGCAGGCCAGCGCCGAGCATTGGGTCAGCTTCAAGAAAAATCTGCCGGCGAATGTGCGGCTAATGCAGAACGATTACGATGCGGTGCACGCGGCGGATTTGGCGTCTACCGCAACACTCGTGCATAAGGCGGAGACCGATTGGCCCGCCAAGCGCGACGCTCTGGAAAGCGGGCTAACGGGCGTTCAGAGGCTGCAGACGGATGCCGATCAAAGTTGGTCGTCGACTGCGGCTGCGCGTCAGCAGGTGGAGTCCGGAAATATCAGCGGAGTGGATGTGACTGCGCTCGCGGCGGCTGCCATCGCTTTACAGGCGGCCAAAATTTCTCTGGTTCCGAAGGCCGGCGAGTTGAAGGATCAAGCCTCGCAGCTTTACGTTGCCAAAGATAAAATTCTAGTCGATCAGGAATCCAAAGACGGGGAATACCGGCAGAAACTGAAGACCATTCAGACTAAGATGGTCGATCCAGCGACGAAGAAGAATGACGTCACGTCGAGCGAGACTTGGGTGGCCGTTCCTAAGTCGACGTACCTCGCCGATGAGCGCAACCTGGGGATGACGGTGGAGCATAAGGCCGCTGGTCTCTTCGATTCCGAAGCCGACCGCACAGCGCAGCCGCCGGGGTTCGCTTATGTCGCGCCGCCGGGCCAATCCAATCAATATGGGTACTGGGATCATCGCGATGGCGGAAGCTTCTGGACCTTCCTTCCCGAGTACTTAATACTGCGAAGCCTGTTAAGCGGGCCCAGCTATCATCCGATCGGCATCGGCGAATATCAGGATTATGGATATGCGCATCGCTACGGCCGGCCTTACTACGGTCATGATGCGGGCGGTCAGCCGCGCTATGGCACGGCGGGCACCGAGACGCAGACACGCTATCGCGACAGCAAGTATGTGAGCGGCGGCGGCTATCGCAATTCCGGCTACGCATCGCACGCGGAAAGTGGAAGCGGCGGATTTCGGGGGTCGGCTTACTCGAGCCCGTCTTCGCGATCCGGGTCAAGCGCACAGAGTAGCGGCGGTTACCGGGGCTCGCGTTATTCCTCGCCCTCGTCCCGCAGTTATTCGCGGCCTTCGCATAGTTTCTCGCGCGGCGGACGCCGCTAATTGTTTCGTCTAACACTCACGCGTCACCGTCGTACTGGAAGACCTGGTCGAGAGGGACGCCGAAAACGCGCGCGATCCGAAACGCAACTTCCAGCGAAGGAGAGTACTTGTTGGCCTCAATGGCGTTCACCGTCTGCCGCGTGACGCCGACCCGGTCAGCCAGTTCCTGCTGCGTAATCTCTCCGTGATGAAACCGAAGTGTGCGGATCATATTGGTGATCAGACCGCCGCTCTTCCCCATATCACGCGCTCCTGCGGTACAGAAAGAGCTGCGATCCGATTTCCACCAATTGCGCCAGCACCCAGAACCCGAGCAGCAAGTGCGTAAAGGCGAAGTTGCCCTTGATGATAAGGGCCAACGAGAGCGATAGGAACACTCCGACCGCGAGTACGTAGGAACCATTCCGTGTGCTTTTTAATCCGATAAGTCCGTCACGCTCGTCGGTATCGTGACGACCCGCCGTGGACCCGGACAATTTGCTGGCGATGGCTACCGCGATGGAGCCCAAAATCTGGATTAGCACTAATAGCACGACCAGACCGATGAACAGCCCGATGTGCCAAGGCATGACATCCACCGCTTTGGCCGGAATGACGACCGCAAAGTAGCATCCGAAGATGCCGATCAGGCTCACGAACAGCAGCCATAGGCTTTTCTCTTGAAATGACATGTTAAATCCGTTCTCCTTTAAACGCGTCTGGTTTGGTTTACACCATGTCAAAAATACCGGACATTTAATGTTAAATTCTATCGCGTGCGCATGTCAAGTAATTCGTACATTTAATTTAAGGCTGTTGGCCTTGGTGCATCGGCTGCCCCCGCTAAATCGGCGTTGGCCGGTTGCCACGCGCCACTCGCCGATTCGTTCGTGAGTCTCTGGATTCTGGCTGGTAGCATTCAGAATCGAGGGACACAATGAATACGATTCAAGACAATTCGAAATCTTGTAGCACTGCCACGGTGACGTTCTCGCTCCTATTGCTGGCTGCGGGTGTTATCTTGCTGCTTAGCAACTTCAACGTGATTCGCGTCCAGCGCGTGTGGGATCTTTGGCCCCTGGTATTAATTGCAGCGGGGCTCGGCGAACTTCTCGCTTGGAGCAATCGCAGCGAACGAACGTAAAGGATCCATGATGCCGGACAGCCAAGACCCACGCAGCCCGCAATGCCCCAAGTCGTACAACCAGGGAATGGTGATGGCCATTCTTCTGATATGCGCGGGAGTGTTATTTTTTCTCAACAACCTCGGAATTCTGCAAATCGGCAGCCTCTGGGGCTACTGGCCCCTCTTACTGATCGCCTCAGGCGTGGCGCGTCTGCTCAGGGCGCGCGATGCCTCGAGGCAAATTTGGGCTCTGATCCTGATTGCGGTGGGCGCCTTATTTCTGCTCCACCGTCTTGGCTTGTTCTACCTCAGCGGCCGATTTGTTTGGCCCTTGGTTCTGGTGGGAATCGGCGTGATGTTGCTGTTGCGCGCGCTCGATCAACATGGGTTTCATCTTCCCGGCGGATTCGACACGGGCTCACCCACGGTCGCCACTGAGAATATTTTGAAAGAGTGGGTTCTTTTTGGCGGGGTCAAACGTCGTGTGAGTTCGCAAGATTTTCAAGGCGGCCAGTTGATGTCGATCTTTGGCGGCATCGAAGTGGATTTGCGCCGCGCCGGAATTTCACCGCTAAACAAAGAAGTCTTCATTGAAGCCACCAGCACTTTCGGCGGCATCAACATCCGGGTTCCGGATGAATGGATCGTAATTATGCGCGGCATCGGAATCTTCGGCGGTTATGAGGACAAGACCATTCCACCCAGGCCCGATGCCAGCGTGAACTCGCCGCGGCTGGTGATTACAGGGAGCGCCATATTCGGCGGAGTCGCAATCGAGAATTGAGCGATGCACCCGCTCTTCTCTAATCGCGCGAGCTTCATTTTTTATTTGTGCGGGTGGGTGCCGCTGGGCGCCATGCTGGGCTTCGTGCTGAGCATCTCCGGGGGCCTCTCATGGGAGGAGGCAACGGCGCTGACCACTCCCGTCACATTGTTTCTCGTTTTCATTTGCCTGACGCCGTGGTACTCGTGCCGTTTTCTTCCATTGCGGTCCACGCCGAATTGGAAGCTGCTGATCAATCATTTGATGGCCGCCATCGTTTCCAGCGCGGCTGTCCTGGTTCTGGCACGTGTCCTGGCCGAGAGCCTATCCACATTTTTCCCCAACCTGCCGAAACAATTTTCACTTTTCGCGCCGGTGCTTGCGGGCATGGTGGTCCTGCTGTACTTTCTTTCTATTGCGATTCACTACGTCGCGCTCGCGTTTCAATCGTCACGCGACGCGGAGACGCTTGCCCGCGATGCTGAACTCAAAGCGCTCAAAGCTCAAATCAATCCGCATTTTCTGTTCAACAGCCTGCACTCTATCAGCGCCCTGACCACCATCGACCCGGTGAAGGCACGCGACATGTGCATCCGTTTGTCGGATTTTCTGCGGCTCTCGCTGCGCCTGGGCGAAGGCGGCGACATTCCCTTCGGTGAAGAACTGGCCCTGGCGCGAATTTATCTCGATGTCGAGCAAGTTCGGTTCGGCGACCGCCTGCGTGTATTCCAGGATATCGACCCGGACTGCGCCGATTGTGAAGTGCCTCCGCTGCTGGTGCAGCCGCTGGTGGAGAATGCAATCAAGCATGGAATCGCGACTATGGTGGATGGCGGCGAGATATCGATGAAAGCCCATCGCTCACGCGGTGCCATGCGCTTCGTCATCGAGAATCCCTTCGATCCCGAAGCGCCCGCCGCGCGCAAGAGCGGCATCGGCCTGGCCAATGTTCGCAACCGTTTGCGGATTCGCTACGGCAATGATGCGCGCCTGGACGTTCAGGTCGAGCCGAACGTCTATCGTGTCGTACTATCGCTTCCGGTCCAGGACGCCACGCGCGAGGCACGGCCATGACGCCAGCGCTCGCATCGGGCAGCACGCTCGCGCACTATCTCATCGTCTCGCGTCTTGGGCAGGGCGGCATGGGCGAAGTTTACCTCGCGACTGACACCAAGCTCGACCGCAACGTCGCCATCAAAGTGCTGCCGCCGGCCGTGGCGCGGGACCACGAGTACATGGAACGATTTGTTCGCGAGGCACGGGCCGCGTCGGCATTGAACCACCCCAACGTCGCTCATATTTACGAGATCGGCGAGGCGCAAGGCATTCAGTTCATTGCGATGGAATATGTGGAGGGCGAGCCTCTCAATCGTCGCATTGAAAGCGGTCCAATGCCGGTGCGCGAGATCGCCGAAATCGGCAGCCAGATCGCGGATGCGCTGGATGCGGCACACGCCAAGGGAATCGTCCATCGTGATATCAAGCCGGCGAATCTGCTGATCACGCCGCGCGGCCATGTAAAGGTGCTCGACTTCG